>NZ_JBFADP010000090.1:0-22025 GCF_040641415.1 Streptomyces sp. NPDC020875
GTGGGACAGGGAGGCGGACCGGAGGAAGACCCTCCGCACCCCGGAGAACCTCAAGGCGCTGATCGAAGCCCAGCGGTCGAACACCTCGCCCCGACCGGGCGTCCGGCACGGCACCGAACGGCACCCGACCGCACCGGGCGGCCCGGTACCGGATCGCCCGCCGCGCGCCGGCGGATCCGCTACGGATCACCACGGCCCGCCGCCCCGCGGCGCGGGCCCCGCCCCGACACCTCCTGGCGCCTCCTGGTCCATCCTGAGGCCACCGCCCCGGCCCCGTCAGGAGCCCCGCCCGGCCGCCCGCGAGCGTGCCCGGCCCCGCCCCGTGACCGGAAAAACCACTTGCACACCCCGTTAGACTGGCCCTATGGCCATTCTCCTCGCGCAATAGACGGCGTCGTAGTACCGCCCGCCCACCCTCCCGCCGTCCATACCGCTGTTTCTGGAGTCTGTCCGTGATCACCGCTTCCGGCATCGAGTTGCGCGCCGGCGCCCGTGTCCTCATCGAGTCCGCTTCCTTCCGGATCGCCAAGGGCGACCGCATCGGCCTCGTCGGCCGCAACGGCGCCGGGAAGACGACTCTCACCAAGTGCCTCGCGGGTGAGGGCATCCCCGCCGGGGGCACCATCGCCCGCTCCGGCGAGGTCGGCTACCTCCCGCAGGACCCCCGTACCGGCGATCTCGACATCCTCGCCCGCGACCGGATCCTCTCCGCCCGCGGCCTGGACACCGTGCTCCGCGGCATGCGCGAGAACGAGGACCGGATGGCGAACGGCAAGGGCGCCACCCGCGAGAAGGCGATGAAGCGGTACGAGCGCCTGGAGACCGAGTTCCTCACCAAGGGCGGCTACGCGGCCGAGGCCGAGGCGGCCACCATCGCCGCCGCGCTCGGACTGCCCGACCGGGTGCTCGGCCAGCCGCTGCACACCCTCTCCGGCGGTCAGCGCCGCCGGGTCGAGCTGGCCCGGATCCTCTTCTCCGACGCCGACACCCTGCTCCTCGACGAGCCGACGAACCACCTCGACGCCGACTCGATCGTCTGGCTCCGGGAGTACCTGAAGACCTACCGGGGCGGTTTCATCGTGATTTCCCACGATGTCGACCTGGTCGAGACCGTCGTCAACAAGGTCTTCTACCTGGACGCCAACCGCGCCACGATCGACGTCTACAACATGGGCTGGAAGCTCTACCAGCAGCAGCGCGAGGCCGACGAGAAGCGCCGCAGGCGCGAGCGGCAGAACGCCGAGAAGAAGGCCGCCGCCCTCAACGCCCAGGCCGACAAGATGCGCGCCAAGGCGACCAAGACGGTGGCCGCGCAGAACATGGCCCGGCGCGCCGAGCGGCTGCTGGCGGGCCTGGAGGACGCCCGGGTCGCCGACAAGGTCGCCAAGCTCCGCTTCCCGGAACCCGCGCCCTGCGGCAAGACCCCGCTCCGGGCCGAGGGACTCTCCAAGTCCTACGGGTCGCTGGAGATCTTCACCGATGTCGATCTGGCCATCGACAAGGGCTCCCGGGTGGTCATCCTGGGCCTCAACGGCGCGGGCAAGACGACCCTGCTCCGGCTGCTCGCCGGGGTCGAACAGCCCGACACCGGCGAGGTCACCCCCGGGCACGGGCTGAAGCTCGGCTACTACGCCCAGGAGCACGAGACGCTCGACCCCGACCGGACCGTGCTGGAGAACATGCGCTCCTCGGCGCCCGATCTCGATCTGGTCGAGGTGCGCAAGACCCTGGGTTCGTTCCTCTTCTCCGGCGACGACGTCGACAAGCCGGCCGGAGTGCTCTCCGGCGGTGAGAAGACCCGGCTCGCCCTGGCCACGCTCGTGGTGTCGTCGGCCAATGTGCTGCTGCTCGACGAGCCCACCAACAACCTCGACCCGGCCAGCCGGGCGGAGATCCTGGGCGCGCTGCGGACCTACAAGGGCGCGGTCATCCTGGTCACGCACGACGAGGGAGCGGTGGAGGCGCTGGAGCCGGAGCGGATCATTCTGCTGCCGGACGGTGTCGAGGACCTGTGGGGCGCGGACTACGCGGACCTGGTGGCTCTCGCCTGACCGCCCCCTGGCCCCGTCGGCCCGGCAGGGCGCCCCGGCGCTCGGCACGACGGGCGTCGATGATCACTTCCGTAGGGATCATTCGGCTCACCGGTGATCCGTCATCTGAGTGAGACGCTCTGGTACCCCGGTGTGGTTGCTGGCGGAGGCCGGATTTTTCCCACCACTCCGGGGCCGATGTCGATCTCCTTCCCGCGCACCCGCCCTGACCAGGCAACTCCTACCGGATCCGGATTCGGGTCCGGATTCCCGGCCGTCCGGAATCCAGGGTTCCGGACGGCTCCCGGCGGCTTTGCGGGGCAAAGGTCGTCCCATGGACCTTGTCGAATGGGTGGCCAGGAGGCCCGCAAGGGGTGATCATGAGAAGTCCAGAGCGCACTTCCCATGAGGAGGCACGGGTGGCCGAGACTCTGAAGAAGGGCAGCCGGGTGACCGGCGCCGCGCGCGACAAGCTCGCGGCAGACCTGAAGAAGAAGTACGACTCCGGTGCGAGTATCCGGGCGCTGGCCGAGGAAACGGGCCGGTCCTATGGATTCGTCCACCGGATGCTCAGCGAGTCCGGGGTGACACTCCGCGGACGAGGCGGGGCGACCCGGGGCAAGAAGGCCCCCGCGGTCTGACGCGCCGCGTCGGCCCGGCCCGGCCTTCCGCGATTCCCCGCCGGGGAGTCCGCCGAATCCGGGCGCGTGGGTCCGTGCGCGGCCGCGTGGGGCCGTGTGGGTTATGGGTTTCCGGTACCGGACGGCCGCGTCGGCGTCGCGCCGGGTCCGGTCCGGGTCGATACCCGGACGGTGATCCTGGCGCGTCCGGCCGGATTTCCGGTCCGGGACGGGTAGTTACTGTGCGGTCGCTTAGTCTACCGTGGACGGTACCGTGCCCTATCGACCCGGAGGCGACCCATGACCACGCCCGAATCCGATTCCGTACGGGACACCGCACGCGACGCCGTGCCGGAGCCCGTACTGGACGAGGACGGCGTACGGCTCACCATCGCGGACGCGGTGGCCACGGTGACGCTGACCCGCGCGGAGAAGCGGAACGCCCAGTCGCCTGCCATGTGGCGGGCGCTGACCCGGGCCGGACGGTCGCTGCCTGGCTCGGTTCGGGTCGTGGTGCTGCGCGCCGATGGCCCGTCCTTCTCCGCCGGACTCGACCGCCGGGGCTTCACCCCGGAGGGCTTCGACGGCGAGCCGTCGTTCCTCGATCTGGCCCGGATGGACGATACGGCGCTGGACGCCGCGATCGCCGGATACCAGGAGGCGTTCACCTGGTGGCGCCGGAGCGATCTCGTCTCCGTCGCCGCCGTCCAGGGGCATGCCATCGGGGCGGGCTTCCAGCTCGCCCTCGCCTGCGATCTGCGGATCGTCGCCGACGACGTACGGTTCGCCATGCGGGAGCCGAGCCTCGGACTGGTCCCCGATCTGACCGGTACGCATCCCCTGGTCTCCCTCGTCGGCTACGCCCGCGCGCTGGAGATCTGCGCCACGGGCCGTTTCGTCCACGCCGAGGAGGCCGAGCGCACCGGCCTGGCCAATCTCGTGGTCCCCGCCGCCGAGCTCGACGCCGCGACCGGGGATCTGACCACGGCCCTGCTGACCGCCCCCCGGGACGCGGTCGTGGAGACCAAGGCCCTGCTCCAGGGCGCGGTGCACCGTTCCTACGAGGACCAGCGCGCCGCCGAGCGGGCCGCCCAGGCTCGTCGGCTGCGCGATCTGGCGGGCCTCGGCGACTGACCGGAGGCGACTGACCGGACGCTACTGACCGGAGGTTTTCGACCGGAGACGCTGACCGGAGGCGTACGGCCGCCGGTCGGCCCCGGCGGCGCGCCGTCGGCCCGTCCGCCGCTCAGGGGGTCCCGGGAGCGGCCGATTCCACCGCTGTGACCAGTACGGATACCGGGCGCTCCGCTCCGAGCGCCCGCCTCGCCGCCGTACGGACCGCCCGGACGACGGCCAGCGGGCGGTGACCGGCGGCCACCGCGCACTCCACCCGTACCCCGTCGGGCGCCCGGTGGACCGGCTCGCCCAGCACCCCGGTCAGTCCGGCCACCCCCGCGGCCTCCGCCACGGCGACCGCGACCGGATCGGCCGCGTCCCCGGGCGACCCCGGTGGCGGTACGGCCCGTGGCCCGCCGTCCGGCTCCGCGGGCCGCGCCGGCTCCGCCGAATCGTCGTCCAGGACGTCCGTAAGCCGTAGCCCGACCTCGGCGACCTCCAGATCCAGGGTGTCCCGGGCCGCCGTGAGCAGGGCGCCCCGTACCGTATCGCCCAGCGCGGCCAGGGACTGGCGGGCCAGGGTGGCCCCGTCCGCCGCGAAATCCGCCTCGATCCGCAGCGGCCCGTACGGCAGGGCGCTCGGCGGGGCCGGAACGGTGGCGGGGAGCGCCGTCGCGGGATCGGCGAGCGCCAGCCGGATCAGGCCCGGCCGTACGCCGTCGATCCCGGCCGCCGCCCGGGCCAGTACCGCCTCGGCGGCCCGTTCCGTCAGCCAGGCGCCGCCGTCCGCCCGGCCCAGTGGCAGCAGTCGGCCCGGGCCGAGCCGGGCGCGTACCGCGTCGGCAGTGGTCATGTCACCAGCCTGCCGCATCCCCGGCGCGAGACCCGGCATTCCCCCTTAGTGTGGGGACAGAAAGGTGTAAATCCGACCATTTGCGGCATCCCAAGGTTCTGTCGCCGGGCTGTGACGCCCGGGGCGGTATCGGGACGCGAGCCCGTTATCGCCGCCGTCCGCACCACCGGCAGGGCCCGGAAAGGACACCGGTATGAGTGACACCGCCAGCAGTGGAACCGGCTCGGGCGACGAGCCGAGGAGGACGTCCGTGAGCAAGCGGGGCGGCGGCGACCCCGGCTCCCGGGGACGTACCACCATCGCCGACGGCGTCGTCGAGAAGATCGCCGGACTCGCCGCCCGGGACGTCGTCGGCGTCCATGCCATGGGCAGCGGGCTCTCCCGGACCTTCGGCGCGGTACGCGACCGGGTCCCGGGCGGCGCCAAGGCCAGTGTCACCCGAGGGGTGAAGGCCGAGGTCGGCGAGGTCCAGACGGCCCTCGACCTGGAGATCGTCGTCGACTACGGCGTATCGATCACCGAGGTCGCCCGGGCCGTCCGGGAGAACGTGATCGCCGCGGTGGAGCGGATGACGGGCCTCGAAGTGGTCGAGGTCAATATCGCGGTCAGCGATGTGAAGCTCCCCGAGGAAGAGGACGACGAGGAAGAGGAGTCCCGGCTCCAGTAGCCGGGCCCCCTGGACCCGGTGGTCCGGACGAAGGAGCTGAATATGAGTATGTCCGCGGTCGGCCTGGTGGCCGGAATGGCACTCGGCTTCGCCGGGTACTTCGGCGGATTCGGCGCGTTTCTGCTGGTCGCCGCGCTCGGGGCGGTCGGGTTCGTGGTGGGCCGCTTCCTGGAGGGCGACCTCGAACCCGGTGACTTCTTCCGTGGCCGCGAGCGCGGCGACCGGCCCCGGTGACCCCGGTGACGGACGGCCCGGGGGCGCCGCCGGGTGCCTCAGGGGTCCCCGGACCCGGCGGGGTCGCGGCGGCGGACCGGGGCGCGACCGTGATCGCGGAACGGGTCGTCGCCAAGATCGCCGCGCGGGCGGCCGGGGAAGCGCTGGGCCGGACCCCGGAAGGCGGCTCGGCGCCGCATGCCGGGGTCGTCGTCCACCGGGACACCGCCCGGGTCCGGATCAGCCTCGACCTGGACTACCCGGCCGATATCGGACAGCGGTGCGCCGCCGTCCGCCGCCGGGTCGTCGAACGGGTGAAGAGCCTGGCCGGGATGGACGTACCCGAGGTCGACATCGCCGTCGAACACCTCCATCCGCCCCGGGCACGCCGCGCGGGGGAGCGTGACATCCGATGACACCACCCGCCCCCGCGAACGACGACACCCCCGGCGGGACCCCGGGCCCCCGGCACGGCCCGCAATCCCGGACCGTCGAACCCGGCCCCGGGTCCGGGGCGGCGACCCCGGAACCGCCCGGGTCCGCCGCCGCCAAGGCCCGGCGGCCCTGGTCGGCCCGGCGGGTACCCGCCGGACTGCTGGCCCTGGTCGTCCTCGGCGGCGCCGGAATCCTGCTCTACGACATCGCGGCGGTCCGCGCCGACCGCCCCGCCATGGCCTGGCGGCGCACCGTCGCCGACGATCTCGCCACCCGCCCGCTCGACGACCCCTGGACGACGGCGGTCGCCGCCGTCGCGGTCGCCGTCGGCCTCTGGCTCCTCCTGCTCGCCCTCACCCCCGGCCTCCGCGCCCTGCTCCCCATGCGGCGGGAGGCGGATCCTGCCGCCCCCGGTCCCGTCCGGGCCGCGCTCGCCCGGGAAGCGGCGGCCCTGTATCTGCGCGACCAGGCGCTGGAGGTACCGGGAGTGCAGTCCGTACGGGTCCGGGTCGGGCGCCGCAAAGCGTCCGTACGGGCCCGCTCCCACTTCCGCGACCTCGACGACGTCCACACCGACCTGGACACGGCCCTCGCCGGAGCCGTCGGTGAACTCGGCCTGGCGAAGCCGCCGGTGCTGTCGGTCCGGGTGGCGCGGCCACCCCGCAAGAAGAGGTGACCCGCCGATGCTGAGGACCGTCAACCGGGTGGCGCTCGGACTAGCCGGGCTCGTACTGCTGGCGCTCGGGGGCGCGGCGCTCGCGGCGGGCACGGGACTCTCCGTACCGTCCTGGTGGCCCTGGTACGGGCCCGGTGACGTGGTGCTCAGTACGGCCGACCGGGAACGGTGGCGCTCCGAGAGCTGGTTCTGGCCCGTGGTCATCGCGGCGCTCGCCGTCCTGGTCCTGCTCGCGCTCTGGCTCCTGCTGGCCCAGCTCCGCCGGGCCCGGCTCTCGGACGTCGTGGTCGACACCGGAACCGACGGCGACGTCGCACGGCTGCGGGGCCGCGCCCTGGAACGGGCGATGGAAGCCGAGGCGGAGACCCTGGACGGGGTCGCCGGAGCCCGGATCGCCCTGCGGCGGCGCCGGGGAGAGCCGGAGGCGCGGGTACGGCTCAAGCTGGAGCCGCACGCCTCACCGGCGAGGACGCTCCGGGCGCTGACGGAGGAGGCGGTGGAGCACGCCCGGGCCTCCACGGGCCTGGCGGCGCTCCCCACGGACTCCCGCCTCCACGCGGCCTCCCACGCGCCGCGCCGCGTCTCCTGACGAGGGGGGCTGCCCTTCTCGGAGCCGTCCCCCTGGGCGCCGCCGCCGACCTGCCGAGCCGGGTGAATGTCGTCGGGCGCCCGCGCGCCGCCGGTGGTTGCTCGCGCAGTTCCCCGCGCCCCTAAATGCTCTCAAGCTCCCCGCCCCCCCCGGGAAGGGGCCGTCTCTCCACGAGGGCGCCGAGGAGGGCAACCCAGGGGCGCGGGGAACTGCGCGACAAGCCACCCACGGTCCGCAGACCGCGTACAACACCAGGTCGCCGGGCGAGACCCGGGTCTTTCGGCGGTGCCGTGGAGGGCCTTGGCGCTGGGGCCCCCATTGCCGAAGGCATAGGCGGCGACGAGGACCCCGCGGGGGAGGCGGTTCGTCAGAAGCCGTGGCGCGCGCCGCCGTCGACCGGGAGCATCACGCCCGTGAGATACGACGCCGCCGGGGACAGCAGAAACGCCGCCACCCGCCCGAACTCCTCCGGCGCCCCGTACCTCCGCAGCGGAATGCGCGACTCGTGCCCGGCCCTGGCGGTGTCCGCGTCGCCGGTGAGGGCGTCGAGTTCGCGGACCCGGTCCGTGTCGATCCGGGCGGGCAGCAGGCCGACGACCCGGATGCCGCGCGGCCCGACCTCGTCCGCCAGGGACTTGGCGAAGCCCGCCAGCCCGGGGCGGAGGCCGTTGGAGATGGTGAGCCCGGGGATGGGTTCGTGGACGGAGCCGGAGAGTACGAAGCCGACGACCCCGCCTTCGCCGAGCGCCCCGACCGCCGCCCGCGCCAGTCGTACCGCGCCGAGGAAGACGGATTCGAACGCGCCGCGCCACTGTTCGTCCGTGTTGTCGCCCGCGGCCCCCGGCGGCGGGCCGCCGACGCTGATGAGGACGCCGTCGACCCGGCCGAAGTGCGCCCGGGCCGCCGCCAGCAGGCGTTCCGCGCCGTCGGGGTCGGCGTTGTCGACGGCGACGCCGACCGCGTCGGCGCCCAGTTCGGCCGCCGCGTCCGCGACCGTCGTCTCGTCGCGTCCGGAGACGACGACCTTCGCGCCCTCGGCGACCAGCGCCCGCGCCGACGCGTTGCCCAGGCCGCGGGAGCCGCCGGTGACGATGTACACCCGGTCCTTCAGTCCAAGATCCATGGCCCTATCCTGCCGCCTCCTCGTCGTCGAGCGCGAGGGCCGTGGTCACCAGGGCGATATGGCTGAACGCCTGCGGGAAGTTTCCGAGCTGCCGCCCGGCCCCGGGGTCGTACTCCTCGGCCAGCAGCCCCAGATCGTTCCGCAGGGTGAGCAGCCGTTCGAAGAGTTCCCGGGCCTCCTTGGGGCGGCCGGTCATCCGCAGGGCGTCCGCGAGCCAGAACGAGCAGGCCAGGAAGGCGCCCTCGCCGCCGGGCAGTCCGTCGACGGTGCCCTCGGTGCTGTAGCGGCGGACGAGTCCGCCGTCGGCGCCCAGTTCGGCGCGGACCGCGTCGACCGTACCGACGACCCGGGGATCGTCGGGCGGCAGAAAGCCGACCCGGGGGATCAGCAGGGTCGCCGCGTCGAGTTCGCGGGAGCCGTAGTACTGGGTGAAGGTGTTCCGCACCGGGTCGTAGCCCCGCTCGCAGACCTCCCGGTGGACCTCGTCCCGCATCGCCCGCCAGCGGTTGACGTCCCCGCGGAGGGTGGAGTCGCCCTCCAGGGTCCGTACGGCCCGGTCGGCCGCCACCCAGGCCATCACCTTGGAGTGGGTGAAGTGCTGCCGGGGGCCGCGGACCTCCCAGAGCCCTTCGTCGGGTTCGCGCCACTTGGACTCCAGGAACCCCAGCAGGCTCAACTGGATGAACCAGGCGTGCCGCTCGCCGGGGATCCCCTGCTCCTGGGCCAGGAAGAGGGAGTCCATCACCTCGCCGTAGACATCCAGCTGGAGCTGGTCGACGGCGGCGTTTCCGACCCGTACGGGGGCGGAGCCCGCGTATCCGGAGAGCCAGGGCAGTTCCGTCTCGGGCAGCCGGCGCTCCCCGCCGAGCCCGTACATGATCTGGAGGTCCGCCGGGTCGCCCGCGACGGCCCGCAGCAGCCAGTCGCGCCAGGCCGCGGCCTCCTCCTGGTAGCCCGCGGTGAGCAGGGCCTCCAGGGTGAGGGTGGAGTCCCGCAGCCAGCAGAAGCGGTAGTCCCAGTTCCGTACGCCGCCGATCTCCTCGGGGAGGGATGTGGTGGGGGCGGCGACGATACCGCCGGTGGGGGCGTAGGTGAGGGCTTTGAGGGTGATCAGGGAGCGGACCACGGCCTCCCGGTAGCGGCCCCGGGAGCGGCAGGCGGTGGACCACTCCTCCCAGTCCGCGAGGCTGCACCGGAGCGCCTCGTGCGGATCGAGCGGATCGGGCCGCTGTTCGTGCGAGGGATGCCAGCTGAGGACGAACGCCACCCGCTCGCCCGCGCCGACGGAGAACGACGACACCGTGCTGAACTGCTGCCCCCAGGTCCGTACCGGCGGCTCACTGCGCAGCCATACGGAGTCGGGCCCGGCGACCGCCACCCGGTGGCCGTCGGACCGGCGCATCCACGGCACGATCGAGCCGTGGTCGAAGCGGAGCCGCAGTACGGACTCCATCTCGACGGTGCCCTCGACGCCCCGCACGATCCGGATGACATCGGGCGTGGTGTCCCGCTGGGGCATGAAGTCGACGACCTCGACCGTGCCGGTCCTGGTCTCCCACCGGGTTTCGAGGACGAGGGTGTCGCCGACGTAGCGGCGGGACGTACAGCGTTCGGACCCCTTGGGGGCGATCCGCCAGTGACCGTTCTCCTTGTCGCCGAGGAGGGCCGCGAAGCACGCGCCGGAGTCGAACCGGGGCAGGCACAGCCAGTCGACGGAACCGTCCGTACCGACCAGGGCGGCCGTCTGGAGATCGCCGATCAGGGCGTAGTCCTCGATGCGTAGGGTCACGTTTCGCGTGTTCCCGCTGCGTACGACGGTCAATCAGCCGGACACCTGTTCCGCCGGGGGCAGAAGGGGCGGACGGGACGGAAGGGGTGATCAAGAGAGCGGCGGCGCGGCCCGGGAGCCGGGAGGCGTACGGATGTACGGGCCGCGGCTCAGGCCGTCGCGGGCTCCTTGGGCTCCTCCGGCTCCTTCGCGGCGGACTTCGCCGCCTCGGCCTCGGCGGCGGCCCGCCGGTCGCGGATCTCCCGGCGGACCAGGATCACCCAGCCGACGGGTACGGCGGCGGTGAAGAGCCACCACTGGATCGCATAGGCCATATGCGCGCCGATGGAGTCGTGGTCCGGGTCCGGGATCGTCTCGGGCTTGCCGTCTGCGGGCTTCGGGCCGGTCAGCTCGATATAGCCGCCGAGCACCTCCTTGCCCAGGAGCTTCGACTGCTGGCCGCTGTTGATCAGCATCACCTGGCGCGGCGGCAGCCCGGCGAGGTCCTTGATACCGCTGGCGGCCGTGGTCTCGTCGGCCTTGAGCCGGCCGGTGATCGTCACGGTGCCCTTCGGCGGCGCGGGGACCTCGGGGAACGCCCTCGGATCGGTGGCGGACGGTACCCAGCCGCGGTTGACCATCACGACCCGGCCGTCCCGGAGCACCAGCGGTGTCAGCACATGGACGCCGACCCGCTCGTCGGCGTCGGTACGGCGGCGGACGACGACCTCGCCGGAGGTGTCGAAGGTGCCGGTGGCGGTGGTCCGCAGCCAGTAGTCCGCCCGGGGGACCTTGTGGCCGGGGGAGGTCAGCTCGGTGATCTCGACCGGCTTCGCGTCGAGGTTCCGG
This sequence comes from Streptomyces sp. NPDC020875, assembly GCF_040641415.1. Taxonomy (NCBI): domain Bacteria; kingdom Bacillati; phylum Actinomycetota; class Actinomycetes; order Kitasatosporales; family Streptomycetaceae; genus Streptomyces; species Streptomyces sp. NPDC020875. The sequence continues at coordinate 10,940 of NZ_JBFADP010000090.1, forward strand.
GCGATCAGCGCGTTCTGCTCGACGCGGCGCTCATGGCGGTGGAACTGCCAGAAGCCCAGCTCGATCATCGTGGGGATGAGGACGAGCCCGATGAGGGTGAGGCTCACCCACTGCCGGGTCAACAGGAAGCGGTACACGGATCGACGGTACCTGCCGCCCCCGGCGAGTCCGCCGGTGGGGCCCCTCCCGGCCCGGCCACGGCACCCTCCGCCCCGCTTCCGGATCACTTCCCGCACCCCGCGGTCCCGCACCCCGTGGTCCCGCGCCGCGCGGTGGCCCGGGGCCGGGGCCGCTCAGACCTTGTCGACGATGCCGACCCGGCCCTCGGCCCGGGCGCAGTGCGCCCCGCAGTACCAATGGCCCTCGGCCTCGACGCCCTGCCCGATGACCTGGACCCGGCAGTGCTCGCAGATGGGCGCCATCCGGTGAATGGCACAGGCGAAGCAGTCGAAGACATGCACCGCGCCCTGCGCGTGCACCTCGAAGGACATCCCGTACTCGTTACCGCAGACCTCACAACGTGCCATGGGCCACAGCGTGCGGTCGGCGGCCACCGATCACGGCGCGGCGCGCCCGGCCGTCACCCGACTGCCGGGGCCGCCCGGCAACGGCCCGGGCAGGTCCCGGGAGTGGTCCCGGCTCAGACGTCCGCGGGCGCCACGTCCCGCAGCAGCTGGGTGAACGCGGCCTCGTCGACGACCGGTGTGCCGTACGCCCGCGCCTTGACCGCCTTGGACGTGGCCGAATCCGGGTCGTTGGTCACCAGCAGGCTGGTCAGCCGGGAGACGCTGGTCGCGATGTGCAGACCGGCGTCGAAGGCTCGGTCCTCCAGCAGTTCGCGGTCGACCGAGGTATCGCCCGAGAACGCGATCCGCATGCCCTGCTTGAGCGGCTTCCCGTCCACATAGCGCCCCGGGTTGGGATGGGGGCAGGCGGGCCGCTTCCGCGACGGGCGCCAGCCGCCGAACGAGGAGCCCGGCGCCCGGTGGCCGTAGGACGACTGGTAGCCGACGCGCGGGGACCCGGCGGGCGAGTCCGACCACTCGGTGAGCGGACGGCACTCCAGCAGCGGCAGCCGCACCCCGCCCCGGACCGCCGCGTGCAGACTGGGGCGGAACGCCTCAGCCAGCACCCGCGCGTCGTCCAGCGCGTGATGGGCCTGCCGCTGGACCACGCCGAAGTGCGCGGCCAGCGACTCCAGTTTGTGATTGGGCAGTGGCAGGGCCAGCTCCTTGGCCAGGGCGATCGTGCACAGCCGCCGCCGGACGGGCGGGGTGCGGTCCGCCCGGGCGTACTCCCGGGCGATCATGGACCAGTCGAAGAGGGCGTTGTGCGCCACGAGCACCCGGTCCGCCAGCCGGTTCGAGAACTCGTCGGCGATCTCGGGGAAGAGGGGCGCGCCCGCCAGCATCTCGTCGGTGAGCCCGTGGATCCAGACCGGGCCGGGGTCGCGCTCCGGATTGACCAGCGTGTACCAGTGGTCCTCGACCTCGCCCCGCGCGTCCAGCCGGTAGACGGCGGCGGAGATTATCCGGTCGTCCCGGGCCAGTCCGGTGGTCTCCACATCGACCACCGCATACCCCTGGGGGTATGCGGTGGGCCAGTCCGCCGCTGTGATCGCGCTGTCGTCGAGCATGGTCACAGAGAATACGGCCCGCCACTGACACTCCGGCGGCCGATCCTCGGTCCGCCCGGATTCCGCCCCGATCCGCCTGTCCCGCGCGCCCCTTACGCCCCCTCAGCTCCACCCGCCCGTCCCGCCCCGGCGCTCCCGGGGCGCTCCGGGCCGGGGGTCGGGCCCGGGGGAGTCCGGGCGGGTCGTTCCGCAGGTCCCGGACCGATCGGTGGGACGCTCCCGTCGTGACGTACGACGCCACCGGGGCCGGGACCCCGGAGCCGCCGCCGGGACCCCACCACGAACCCCACGACACCGGCCTCGGCACCCGGCTCAACTGGCTGCGCGCCGCCGTCCTCGGCGCCAATGACGGCATCGTCTCCACCGCCGGACTCGTCGTCGGCGTCGCGGGCGCCACCGGCGACCGGTCCGCCCTGCTCACCTCCGGCCTGGCCGGACTGCTCGCCGGATCGATGTCCATGGCGGCCGGGGAGTACGTCTCCGTCTCCACGCAACGGGACTCCGAGAAGGCCGCGCTCGCCGTCGAGCGGCGCGAGCTGCGGGAGGAGCCCGAGGCGGAACTGGCCGAGCTGACCGACCTGCTGACGGAGCGCGGCCTGACCCGCGAGGTCGCCCGGGAGGCGGCGGTCCAGCTCACCGAGCGCGACGCGCTGCGCGCCCACGCCCGGGTGGAGCTGGGCATCGACCCGGACGCGCTGGCCGACCCCTGGCACGCGGCGGGCGCCAGTTTCCTCGCCTTCACCGTCGGCGCCCTGCTGCCGCTGCTGGCGATCGTGCTGCCACCGGCGGACGTCCGGCTGGCCGTCACCGTCGGCTCCGTGCTCGCGGCCCTCGTCCTCACCGGCTGGTGGAGCGCCCGGCTCGGCGCGGCGAGGGCCGGGCCCGCGATCGTCAGGAACACGGGCGGCGGGGCGCTGGCGATGGCGGTCACCTACGCGGCCGGGTCGCTCCTCGGCGCGGTGGGGGTCTGAGCCGGGCCCGGCGCCGACCACCGCCCGAAGGCGTCCGCACCGGTTGGTGGAAACCACCAAAACTTGCTGACAATCCGTCTCGCATACTTGTCGGTAACAACCCCTAGCCGCACCCCTCGGACCGCGTCTACGGTGCACCCATGCCGAACCCGCCCGATGTCGTGCTGTGGTCGATCCCCGCCTTCGTCCTGCTCACGGCCGTGGAGTTGGTGAGCTACCGGCTCCGGCCGGACGAGGAAGCGGCGGGCTACGACACCCGGGACGCGGCCACCAGCGTCGGTATGGGGATCGGCAGTATGGTCTTCGACCTTCTGTGGAAGATCCCCATCGTCGCCGTCTATACGGTGGTTTATGAACTCACCCCGGCCCGGGTCCCCCTCCTCTGGTGGACCCTGCCGCTGATGCTGCTGGTCCAGGACTTCCTCTACTACTGGTCCCACCGGGGCCACCATGTCGTCCGGATCCTCTGGGCCTGCCATGTGGTCCACCACTCCAGCCGGAAGTTCAATCTCACGACGGCGCTGCGCCAGCCGTGGACCAGCCTCACGGTCTGGCCGTTCTATCTGCCGATGATCGCCCTCGGTGTCCATCCGGCGGTGGTGGCGCTCTGCTCCTCGATCAATCTCGTCTACCAGTTCTGGGTCCACACGGAGCGGATCGGAAAGCTGCCCCGCCCGGTCGAGTACCTCTTCAACACCCCCTCCCACCACCGGGTGCACCATGCCTCCCAGGGCGGCTATCTGGACCGCAACTTCGGCGGGATCCTGATCGTCTGGGACCGGCTCTTCGGCTCGTTCGCCGTCGAGGACGAGCGGCCCGTCTACGGGCTCACCAAGAACATCGACACCTACAACCCGCTGCGGGTCGCCACCCACGAGTACGCCGCCATCGCCCGCGATCTGCGGGCGGCGGACTCCTGGCGGGAGCGGGCGGGACGACTGCTGCGCGGCCCCGGCCGGCAGCCCGTACCGGCTCCCTCGCAAACCTCCGGCCCCTCCGCGGCCTCCCCGCCTCAGGGGCCGCCCGTGACGCCGACGCCTCCCGGACCCGCCGGGACCTCCGCCCCCGTGACGGCCCCCACCGGCCCCGAGACCCCCGCAGGACGTACCGCGTGACCATCGAGAAGCCCCCCACCACCCCCCGGCCCGCCCCGCCGGGGGACCGGGCCGCCCTCGCCGCCCGGGTCCTGATCGCCGCCTTCGCCGTGGCGCTGCTGGCCGATCTGGGCTCCCTGATAGCCGGTGCCGAGACCGGCCACCGGATCGCCAAGCCGCTGCTGATGCCGCTGATCGCCGCGTTCGTCCTGGTACGGGGCGGCCCCCGGCTCCTGGTGGCGGCGCTGGCCTTCGGCTGGGCCGGGGACGTCTTCCTGCTCTCCGGCGCCGAGACGGCCTTCCTCCTCGGGATGGGCTCCTTCGCCGTGGGCCATCTCTGCTATCTCGCCCTCTTCGCCCGGCTCCGCGGTCCGGCCGCGCCCCCGGTGTGGACCGGGCCCCTCTACGGCGTCGCCCTGGTCATCGCGGTCGCCCTGCTCTGGCCCGGTCTCCCGGCCGGACTGCGGATCCCGGTCGCCGGATACGCCCTGCTGCTGACCGTGACGGCCTGGCGGTCCACCGCCCTCGGGCCGGTCGCCGGGACCGGTGGCGCCCTCTTCCTGATCTCGGACCTGATCATCGCCACCGGGATCGCCGACCTGCCGCAGCCGCCCCGGCCCGACTTCTGGATCATGCTCCTCTACAGCGCAGGGCAGGGCCTGCTCGCCCTGGGAGTGCTCGCCGCGGCCCGGCGGGCGGTGCCTCCGGAGCCGTAGAGACGAAGCCCGGTACACGAGGGGAAAGAGGGAAAGGAGAGAGGGCCGGACGCGTGTCCGGCCCTCTCCGTCATCCTCCCCGTGGTGGTGTCACGGGGCTGGGATTCAGCGGCGTACCGCGTCGAGCGCGTCCGTGACGCCCTCGCCGTAGAAGCCGTTCTTCCGCTTGTCGCCCTCGCAGACCGCGTCCACGACGCCGTCGTTGTTGAAGTCGTACGGGTTGGTGCAGGCCGTGTCGTCGGCCTGGCCGTACAGCAGCGCCTTCACGACCGCCGGCGGGGCGTAGGGGTACTTCGACTTGATCAGCGCCGCGACACCCGCGACATGCGGGGACGCCATCGACGTACCGGCCTTGTAGCCGTACTGGCCGTCGGGCAGCGTCGACAGGATGCGGCCGTCGACGGCCTCGCCGTCGGGCGCCTGGTAGCGGGTCGCGTCACCGCCGGGCGCGGAGATGTCCACCACGCCGTTGCCGTAGTTCGAGAACGACGACTTGAGGCCCTTGGCGCCCAGCGACGAGGTCGTCACGACACCCGGCAGCTGGGTCGGGATGTCGAGGCAGACGCTCGGGTCGATGGTGCGCGTGGCCTGCTCGGCGGCGTCGTTGGGGCTGGTGGTGTCCGTCAGCTGGTCGGCCGCCAGGTCCATCCGGGAGTTGCCCGCCGCGGCCACGTTCACCGCGCCCCGGCGCTCCGCGTAGCGGGTGGCGCGGGTGACGGCGTCGACCAGGGCGGTCTGGTCCGGGTCGGTGGCGCAGTTGAACAGCCACGGGTCGACGTAGTAGCTGTTGTTGGTGATCTCGGCGCCGTTCTCGGCGGCCCAGACGAAGCCGCAGACCACGGACTCGGTGTAGAAGAACCCGTCGGGGTTGGAGACCTTGATGCCGGAGACCTTCACACCGGGCGCGACACCGGTGACGCCGATGTCGTTCTTCGCCGCCGCGATAGTGCCCGCGACATGCGTGCCGTGGTTGGACTCGGTCGGGCCGGGGCGCCAGGAGCCGGGGGTGGTGTCCGGCTTGCCGGTGACGCAGTTGGCGGAGGCGCGGGTGTCGAAGTTGGGCGCCAGGTCGGGGTGGGTGTCGTCGACCCCGGTGTCGATCACGGCGACCGTGACGTTCTTGCTGCCGAGAGTGCGCTGGTGCGCCTTGTCCGCCTTGATGGCGGGCAGGCTCCACTGCAGCGGCTCCAGCGGGTCCTGGCCGTTGGTGGCGGCCGCGGCCGCGTCCTTGGCCTCCTTGGCCGTCAGCGGGCGCTCGGAGTCGATCGCGGTGTCCGTGGCGGCGGCGATCGGGGCCGTCCGGGTGGCACCGGCGGACTCGACACCGCGGACCGTACGGATGGTCTGCGCGAACGCCGGGTTCTTCGAGTGGACGACGATGACGCCGATCTGGTCATAGGCGATCACTATGGAGCCGCCCGCGGCGGATATCGCCTGCTTGACCTTCTTGGCGGTGCCGTGGCCGCCCTTCACATTGACCACGTACGACAGCTGCGGTCCGTCGAACACCGACGCCGCGACCGCGGCGGACGCACCGGACGGCGCCGCCGCGTCGGCGGCCGAGGCGGCGCCCGCGGGAAGGAAGCCGAGGGTGGCCGTGAGCGCCAGACCCGCGGTGAGGGCCGTCGCACGCCGCCGTCTGGTTCCCGGATGAGCCATGGGGTCTCCACATCATCGAAATACGGTGCCGGATCACTGGCTACCGCCCCTCGCGCCGATGGCACAGATGGGCGAGTACATGGCAAAGGAACCTAGCGTCGATCTTGGTTGTCATCAATGTGTTCGAACCGACAAACGGCCCCGGGAGGAGGAAAAAACGTCGAAGTTGAACCCTCCCGGCGTGCTCTCCGTGCCGTTGTCAGGAGGTGGAGCACCATCGAACCGCCCCCTGGAACCCCCCCTGAGAACGAGGACAGCTTTGTCCGGTCTGTCTAGTCGTCTTCCCGCGACCCCGGCGTCAACAGGAGAGCCCGTGACCACCGACGCACCGCCGCCACCCGCGAACCACACCGTCCCCGGGCCCACCCAGCCCACCACCGAGAGCTTCGTCGAGACGCAGCGGAGCGAGGAGTTCGGCGAGCTGCGGCACGCCTACCGCTCCTTCGCGTTCCCCCTCACGATCGCCTTCGTCGCCTGGTACCTGGTCTACGTCCTGCTGTCGAACTACGCGGGCGGCTTCATGGGCACCCGGCTCTTCGGCAATATCAATGTGGCGCTCGTCCTCGGCCTCGCCCAGTTCCTCACCACGTTCCTGATCGCCTGGTGGTACGCCCGGCACGCCGCGAACGAACTCGACCCCAAGGCTGAGGCGATCCGCGCCCGGATGGAGGGCGAGGCGTGAACCACTCCCTCCAGTTCGCCGCCGAGAACGCGACCACCGAACACCGGCCGCTGATCATCACCCTCTTCGGCCTCTTCGTCGTCGCCACCCTGATCATCACCGTCTGGGCCGGCCGGCAGACCAAGAGCGCCGCCGACTTCTACGCGGGCGGCCGCCAGTTCACCGGCTTCCAGAACGGGCTCGCCATCTCCGGCGACTACATGTCCGCCGCGTCCTTCCTCGGCATCGCGGGCGCCATCGCCCTCTTCGGCTACGACGGCTTCCTCTACTCCATCGGCTTCCTCGTCGCCTGGCTGGTCGCCCTGCTGCTGGTCGCCGAACCGCTCCGCAACTCCGGCCGGTTCACCATGGGCGACGTCCTCGCCTACCGGATGCGCCAGCGCCCGGTCCGCACCGCGGCCGGGACCTCCACGATCGTGGTCTCCATCTTCTATCTGCTCGCCCAGATGGCCGGAGCAGGCGTACTGGTCTCCCTGCTCCTCGGCATCACCACCGACACCGGCAAGGTACTGATCGTCGCCCTGGTCGGCGTGATCATGATCCTCTACGTCACCATCGGCGGGATGAAGGGCACCACCTGGGTCCAGATGGTGAAGGCCGTCCTGCTGATCGCGGGCACCCTGCTGATCACTTTCCTGGTGCTGCTCAAGTTCAACTTCAACATCTCCGACCTGCTCGGCACCGCCGCCGAGAAGAGCGGCCACGGCGCCGCGTTCCTGGAACCGGGGCTGAAGTACGGCGCCACCGGCACCTCCAAACTCGACTTCATCTCGCTCGGCATCGCCCTGGTCCTCGGTACCGCCGGACTGCCGCACATCCTCATCCGCTTCTACACCGTCCCCACCGCACAGGCCGCCCGCAAGTCCGTGCTCTGGGCGATCGGCATCATCGGCGGCTTCTATCTGATGACCATCGCCCTCGGCTTCGGCGCCGCCGCCATCGTCGGCCAGGCCGAGATCACCGAGTCCAACAAGGCGGGCAACACGGCCGCCCCGCTGCTCGCCCTCCATCTCGGCGGCACCGACTCGACGGGCGGCGCGATCCTGCTCGCCGTCATCTCCGCGGTCGCCTTCGCCACCATCCTCGCCGTCGTCGCGGGCCTCACCCTCGCCTCCTCGTCCTCCTTCGCCCACGACATCTACGCCAACGTCATCCGCAAGGGGCAGGCCACCGAGAAGGAGGAGGTACGGGCGGCCCGCTGGGCCACCGTCGCCATCGGCGTCGCCTCCATCGCCCTCGGTGCCCTCGCCCGCGATCTGAACGTCGCCGGACTGGTCGCCCTCGCCTTCGCGGTCGCCGCCTCCGCCAACCTCCCGACGATCCTCTACAGCCTGTTCTGGAAGCGGTTCACCACCCAGGGAGCCCTCTGGTCCATCTACGGCGGACTGATCTCCTCCGTGGTCCTGGTGATCTTCTCCCCGGTCGTCTCCGGCAAGCCCACCTCGATGTTCAAGAGCCTCGACTTCTACTGGTTCCCGCTGGAGAACCCCGGACTGGTCTCCATCCCCCTCGGCTTCCTGCTCGGCTGGCTCGGCTCGATCCTCACCAAGGAGAAGCCGGACGCGGGCAAATACGCGGAACTGGAGGTCAAGTCCCTCACCGGGGTCGGCGCCCACTGACCCACCCGGCTCCGCCGGACGACGGAGCGCGGCCGGGGCGCGGCGATACGCGACCCGGCCGCCCCCGGCCCGTACCCGTACCGCGCACCGGGGAGGCCGGCCCGGCCCTGGCGTAGGCTCGGGACCAGGAATCGTTCGGGGGAGGAGGCCCACCGTGCTCGTCGACACCTACGGCCGGGTGGCCACGGACCTGCGGGTCTCGCTGACCGACCGGTGCAATCTGCGCTGCACCTACTGCATGCCCGAGGAGGGCTTGCGGTGGCTCGGCAAACCCGAGCTGCTCACCGACGACGAGATCGTCCGGCTGGTCCGGATCGCCGTCACCGACCTCGGAATCACCGAGGTCAGATTCACCGGCGGCGAGCCGCTGCTCCGGCCCGGCCTCCCCGGCATCGTGGAGCGCTGCGCCGCCCTCGACCCGCGCCCCCGGCTCTCCCTCACCACCAACGGCATCGGACTGGCCAGAACCGCCCCGGCGCTCCGGGCCGCCGGACTCGACCGGATCAACGTCTCCCTCGACACCCTGCGGCCCGACGTCTTCAAAACCCTCACCCGCCGGGACCGCCACCGGGACGTCCTGGAGGGCCTGCTGGCCGCCCGGGCCGCCGGACTCGACCCCGTCAAGGTCAATACGGTGCTGATGCCCGGGCTCAACGACGACGAGGCCCCCGACCTGCTGGCCTGGGCCATCGAGCACGGCTACGAACTGCGGTTCATCGAGCAGATGCCGCTCGACGCCCAGCACGGCTGGCAGCGCGACGGCATGATCACCGCCGGGGACGTCCTCGCCTCCCTGCGGACCCGTTTCACCCTCACCGCCGAGGACGAGGAGAGCCGGGGCTCCGCGCCCGCCGAACGATGGCTGGTGGACGGCGGTCCATACCGCGTCGGTGTGATCGCCTCGGTCACCCGCCCGTTCTGCGCCGCCTGCGACCGTACCCGGCTCACCGCCGACGGCCAGGTGCGGACCTGCCTCTTCGCCCGCGAGGAGACCGATCTGCGGGCCGCCCTGCGGGCCGGGGAACCGGACGAGGAGATCGCCCGGATCTGGCGGCACGCCATGTGGGGCAAGAAGGCGGGCTCGGGGCTGGACGACCCCGCGTTCCGCCAGCCCGACCGGCCGATGTCGGCGATCGGCGGCTGACCCGGCCGGACCGGGGGCGACGGCAAACCGGCGGCCGGATCAGCCACCGGAACCGGGACGGTCGTGCCACTCCGCCAGGGTCACGACCTCCTTCAGAAAGCCGCGCACCCCCAGGAACTGGGAAAGGTGTTCCCGGTGTTCGTCGCAGGCCAACCAGGTCTTACGGCGCTCCGGGGTATGCAGCTTGGGATTGTTCCAGGCCAGCACCCACACGGCGGCCGTCCGGCAGCCCTTGGCCGAGCAGATGGGGTTCTCGTCGTTCACCGGGTCGATAAGCACCGGCTCATTCTCCACGGACGCACCCGCTCAAGGCGACGCCGAGCAGCCACGGGGGGAGCTGCCCGGCGTCGGTCCGTCGCTCCGACGGGGGATGCGGAGCGCGTAGGCAGTATGCCACGGCCAACGCGCCGCCGGGCACCCGAACTTGAACTATTGATCTGACGTTTTCCCGGCCGTTGCCGCGCCTTGGGGGCCGGTTCCGGCCGCCGTGCCGAAGCCCGCGGGGCCGCCGGGACCGAGGGCGGGCGGAACCGTCGGCAGGGCGAACGTGGACGGCAGCGACGGGGGGCGTTCCCGGCCCGCGTTGGCCAGTACGACCGCCACATAGGGCAGCAGCATGCCGAGGACGATCGCCACGATCGCGACATGCCGCTCGACGTTCCACAGCACGGCCGCGGCCACGAACGAGAGCGTACGAACCGTCATCGAGATCACATAACGGCGCTGCCGCCCCCGGACGTCCTCGGCCAGTCCCTGCCGTGCCCCGGTGATCCGGAAGACCTCCGCGCCCACCCGCCGCCGCATCACAACTCCACCGCCCGTCGTCCGCGGGGCGCTCCCCGCTCCGCCCCGACCACGGTACGCCGGGGCGCCGGGCACCACGAGACCGGGGCGCTGCCGGGGCGCCCCGGAGCTGCCACCGGAGTGACCAGATTCGGCCCGACATGCGCCATTTGGTCGAAAGGCTCAGAATTGGCGGCGTACCTGCTCACACGGAGCCGGACGAGGAGGCAGCCATGGGCTGGTTGTGGGCGATCATCGTGGGATTCGTGCTGGGTCTGCTCGCCAAGCTGATCCTGCCGGGCAAACAGCATCTCCCCTTGTGGCTCGCCACCATCTGCGGCATCGGTGGCGCCGTGATCGGCAACTGGATCGCGGCGGGGCTCGGGGTGGCGGAGACAGCCGGTATCGACTGGAGCCGCCACGCGTTCCAGATCGTGGCGGCGGTGATCCTGGTCTTCCTGGGAGACCGGGCATGGGTCGCGATGCGCGGCAACCGCCAACACGCGTAACGCCTCCGGCGCGGGCCCGCCACTCCGCGAGCACCTTGCGCCGGGCCGTCTTCGGGAGGGCCGTGACCTGGGGTGCCAAGGGTGCCTTACCCCAGCGCCTCGGCTCTCCCGGGCATCGCCCCGAACAACCCGGGCCGCGCCCGGCAGCCTGATCTTGTCGGCGGCCTGCGGACCGCCTGTGGCTTGTCGCGCAGTTCCGCCCCCTATGCCTTCGGCAATGGGGGGACCCCCAGCGCCTTGGCCCTCCGGGTGAGGCCCACAACCCGGGCCGCG
>NZ_JBFADP010000091.1:0-21132 GCF_040641415.1 Streptomyces sp. NPDC020875
GTTCTTCAGTCGATCGTGCTCGGCCGCTCGTACCTCGCGGCCTGCGCGCGTTCTCCTTCCAGAACACGACGCGCCCCTTCGGCTCACTCGCCCTCACCGGCGCGAGAGCAGAACCAGGCGCCCGCCGGAGGCGGCCGACCGGTTCTCCCGGGAACGATCAGACGCCCTCTCGGGCCGCGGTACGCGACTTCATCAGCGGCTGGATCTGCGTACCGAAGTTCTCCATGCCTTCGAGGAACTCGTCGAAGACGAGAATGACCCCCTTGACGCCGGGCACACCGGCCAGCTGGTCGAGCATCCGCGCGACGTGCTCGTACGATCCGACGAGTGTCCCCATATTGAGGTTCACCGCGCCCTCGGGGAGTGCCACGGTCCGCGCGGTCGACGTGCCGTCGGCGTCCGTGTCCTCGGCCGTCTGCGCCGCGACATAGCCGAGCGCCGCGAGATCCGCGTTGTCGTGGTAGTCCTTCCACTTCGCCCGGGCCGCCGCGTCGGTCTCGTCCGCGATCACCATGAACAGCGCGTACGCCCCGACGTCACGACCGGTCGTACGCGCCTGTCCGGCGAGCGCGGCGGCGGCCTCGGAGAGGGCGAGCGGAGTGTTGACCCCCGTGCCGAGGACGAAGTTCCCGTCGGCGTACTCGGCGGCGAACCTCATTCCCGTACCGCTCTGTCCGGCGGCCAGGACGCCGACCCGTCCGCCCGCGGGGCGCGGCGACAGAACACAGTCGTCCATACGGTAGAACTCGCCCTGGAAGTCGCTCACGCCGTCACCCCACAACTGCCGCAGCACGGTGACGTACTCGGCCGCCCGCGCGTACCGGTTGGCGAAGTGCTCGTCTCCGGGCCACACACCCATCTGCGCGTACTCGGCGGGTGCCCAGCCGGTGACGATGTTGACGCCGACCCGGCCCGGGGCGATCGCGTCGACGGTGGCGGCCATCCGGGCCGCGATCGCCGGGTGCAGGGCGAGGATCGGTACGGAGGCGTACAGCCTGATCCGCCGCGTCACGGCGGCCAGGGCGGCCGTGAGGGTGAAGGATTCGAGGCAGTGGTCCCAGAACTCCGTCTCACCGCCGAACCCCCTGAGCTTGATCATCGACAGGGCGAAGTCCAGCCCGTACTCCTCGGCGCGCTGTACGACGGTCCTGTTCAGCTCGAAGGTCGGCATGTACTGCGGAGAACTCTTCGAGATGAGCCAGCCGTTGTTGCCGATGGGAAGGAAGACCCCGATCTCCATACCGCTCCTCTGTCACCGGGCTGCCGGGCCCGGACCACCGCCCCGCCCCTGCCGCCTTCCCCGTGTGGTCATTCCTGCCCCTGCCGCGCGGTGGTACACACGGCCGCGGCGCCGGTCCGCCCCGTCGGCGAGCGGGCGGACCGGCGGACCGGGCGCGCGACGTCCGTGAACGTCCGGGAGTCCGCCGACCGCGTCCGGTGGCGGCCGGGGCGCCTCGCCCGCCACCGGATCGCGGTCCGCGGGTCAGCGCCGCAGACCGCGGTCCAGCGCGGCGACCAGCGAGCCCTGGTCGTCATCCCCGTCCAGGGACCAGACCATCACACCGCCGAGACCGTTCCGCTTGGCGTAGCGGGCCTTCTGGGCGGCGGTGGCCGGGGTGTCGTACGTCCAGAACTCGGTGCCGTCGTACTTCCACGCCGCGCCGTACTTGCGGTCGGTGTGCACCGCGCCCGGCAGATCCTTGATGGCCTTGTAGGGCAGCTGGCCGCCGCCGCGCGGGGACATGCCGGTGGCGGGCTGGTAGAGGCCGTTCTTCGCCCCGGCGGGCACGCCCGTCCAGCCGTAGCCCCAGAACGGTATGCCGAGTACCGCCTTGCGGGCCGGCAGGCCGCCGGCCAGGTAGTGCCGGACCACCCGGTCCGCGCTGTAGCTGTAGTCGGGGCCGGAGGGGTCGGCCGGGTCGGTGTAGAGGTTCGCCTGGTGGTTGGTCGGGCCCTGCGGCTCCCAGGAGCCGTGCATGGTGTAGGTCATCAGATTCAGGTAGTCCACCTGGCGGGCGACCTTCCGCAGCTCCAGCCGGTCCGCGACGTCGGTGTTGGCGGCGACGGCCGCCGTCAGCAGGTGGCGCCCCCGCTCACCGTCGCCCAGCGCGTCCAGCTGCCGCCGGAACTCGGCCAGCAGCAGGGTGAAGTTGCGGCCGTCCTCGGGACGTACCGAGTTGTCCGGCAGACCGTCGCCGCCCGGGTGTTCCCAGTCGAGGTCGATGCCGTCGAAGACGCCCGCGCCGCTGCCCGGCCCGCCCTCCGGCGAGCCCAGCTGCGGCAGGTTGCCCTTGATGTAGAGGTCGACGCAGGAGGCCGCGAACTTCTTGCGCGCGGCGTCGGTGGCGGCCACGTCCGAGAAGTACTTGGACCAGCCCCAGCCGCCGATCGAGATGACGGCCTTGAGCTGAGGGTTCTTCGCCTTCAGCTTCCGCAGCTGGTTGAAGCTGCCCTTCAGCGGCTGGTCCCAGGCGTCGGCGACGCCGTCCACCGAGTCGGCCGCGGAGATCGGGCGCTGGTAGTCGGCCCAGGCGTCGGCCTGGTCGGCCTGGTTGTCCTCGAAGCAGGTGCCCTCGGGGGAGATATTGCCGAAGGCGTAGTTGATCACGGTCAGCTTCGCCGCCTGCCCCGAGTCCTGGACCTTCTTGGCGGAGAAGCCGCTGTAGACGCTCCACGCGGGGAAGTAGGCCACACGGTGGCCGGGCAGACGGTTGTCGTCGTCACCGGCGTGAGCGCTCGATGGGACCGCGACGAGCGAGGCGAGCAGAGCCGTCGCCAGGAACGCGGAGGTGCGTCTGAACATGCTGATGGCCTTGTCTGAGTGGGGTCAGATGGTCCGTACCAATCGCGAGAAGAGGTCTAATCCATGCCGAGGGCCGCGCACAAGAGGCCGGACCGCACCAAGTAGCCGCGTATTTTGGGAAATTGACGAATAGTCAGTGACTCGCGATGCGCGGCCCGGACCGCGGAATGCCACCGGCACGGCCCGGTCCGCCGATACGGGAATCCCGCCGTACGGGATCGCCGGGAACCGCCGCCACCCTCAGGGCCCGGTCGCGTCACGACCCCGGGCTCGACTCAGGCCGGGTCAGCGGTAGCCGTAACGGCAGCGGGAGCGGGAGCGGGAGCGGGAGCGGCCAGTGGCTCCTCGGAGTCGAGCTCCCCGGGCGGATCGCTGAGCTGCTCGCGCAGATAGTTCCAGGCCACCGCGAGCAGCGCCGCGACGGGTACCGCGATCAGGCTGCCGACGATCCCGGCCAGACTGCCGCCCAGGGTCACCGCCAGCAGGACCATCCCCGCGTGCAGACCCAGCCCACGGCTCTGGATCATGGGCTGGAACACATTCCCCTCGAGCTGCTGCACCACGACGATGATCCCCAGCACGATCAGCGCGTCCGCGGGACCGTTCGACACCAACGCGATGAGCACCGCGACCAGGCCGGCGAACAAGGCTCCGACGATCGGTACGAACGCCGAGACGAAGGTCAGAACCACCAGCGGCAGCACCAGCGGAACCCCCAGGACCCACAGGCCGATCCCGATGAGGACGGCGTCGAGCAGGCCGACGAGCGCCTGGGACCGCACGAACGTGCCCAGGGTGTCCCAGCCGCGCGCGGCCAGCGTCGGTACGTCGGTGGCGAGCCGGCCGGGCAGCTGGCGGGCGAGCCACGGCAGGAACTTCGGACCGTCCTTGAGGAAGAAGAACATCAGGAAGACCGACAGAACAGCCGTCACCACACCGTTCACCACCGTACTCAACCCGGTGAAGAGGGTGGTGAGGAGACTGTCGACACTGTCCTGTACGCGGCTGACCGCGGCGTCGACGCCCTCGGTGATCTCGTCGTCGCCGATGTTCAGCGGCGGCCCGGCGGCCCATTCGCGCAACTGGTGGATTCCCTCGACCACACCGGTGATCAGCTCTCCGGACTGGTCCGCCACCGGAACCGCGATCATCGCCACGGCGCCCACGACGGACAGCAGGAAGAGCATCGTCACGGTGGCGGCGGCCAATGCCGGGGGCCAGCCGTGACGACGCAGGAAGCGGGCCAGGGGCCAGGTCAACGTGGTGAGCAGAAGGGCGACTATGAGCGGCCAGATGACCGACCACATCCGACCGAGAACCCACACGGCCACCGCGGCCATCACCAGGACCACGAGCAGCTCGCCGCAGACCCGCGCCGATGACCGGAGCGCGGCACGGGATCTCGCGGAGTTCAGCTTTTCAGACATGAAATCACTCTATGATCACTTCGGCCACCTCGTGTCGTGACTGCGGGAAATCGCCTGCGGGGCAAGGTTCCTGACAGTACGTCAGCATCGCGACGGCGCCGCCTCCCGCACTGGAGGCGGCCGTTCACGGGCGGTGCCTCGAAGCGGCTACTCGAACCGGGCGGTGTCACCCGCTCCCCTGCGTACGATCTCCGGCTCACCGCCGGAGAAGTCGACGACCGTGGTCGGCTCCGTGCCGCAGTCACCGGAATCGATTACGGCGTCGACGACATGGTCGAGCCGTTCCTTGATCTCCCAGCCCTGGGTCAGCGGCTCCTCCTCGTCCGGCAGCAGGAGAGTGCTGGAGAGCAGGGGTTCACCGAGCTCGGCGAGGATGGCCTGGGCGACCGTGTGATCGGGGACGCGGACCCCGACCGTCTTCTTCTTCGGGTGCAGCAGCTGTCGCGGTACCTCCTTCGTCGCGGGCAGAATGAAGGTGTAGCGGCCCGGCGTAGCGGCCTTGATCGCCCGGAACACATTGTTGTCGATATGCACGAACCGGCCCAGCTGGGCGAAGTCCCCGCAGACAAGGGTGAAGTGGTGCCGCTCGTCGAGATTCCGGATCGAGCGGATGCGCCCGATCCCGTCGCGACTGCCCAGCTGACAGCCCAGCGCGTAGCAGGAGTCCGTGGGGTACGCGACGAGCGCGCCGGAACGGATACTGTCGGCCACGGTGGTGATGGTGCGCCGCTGGGGGTTCTGGGGGTGCACGTCGAAGTACTTTGCCATCCGGGGAGCTTAGACCGTGTCCTATGCGGTGAGGCGGACGTCGGCCTCGGCATGGGCGGGGAACATGCCGGTGGTCCGGTACCCCTCCCAAGCGGAGGGGTACCGGACCACCGGGGCTTGCGGACCTTGTGCGGGGGGCTACTTGGGCATGAGGACCGAGTCGATGATGTAGACGTTGGCGTTGGCGGTCCGGACGTTGCCGCAGACCACGTTGGCGGTCTCGTTGGCCTTGTACGTCTCGCCGGATCCGGTGGTGGTGACCATGCCCTTCTGGAGGGTCTCGAAGCTGCCGTTCTGCAGCTGCTGGGGGGTGAGCTTCTGGCCTACGACGTGGTATGTGAGGATCTGGGTGAGCATGTTCTTGTCGGCGAGGACCTTGTCGAGGTCGGCCTTCGGGATCTTCGCGAAGGCGTCGTTGGTCGGGGCGAAGACCGTGATGTCCTTCGCGTTGTTGAGGGTGTCCACCAGGCCGGCCTGCTTGACCGCGGTCACCAGGGTGGACAGGGCAGGGTTGTTGGACGCGGCGGTGGCGACCGGGTCCTTGGCCATGCCGTCGAAGGATCCCGCGCCCTCCTTGGGCACGCCCGCGCAGGCAGGGCCGAAGGGCTGGTCGCCGGTCTTCGAGTCGCCGGCGGGAGTGCTCTCGCCCGCCTTGTCGGGCTGCTCAGCGGTTGCGGCGGGTTCGGCCTTGGTGTCGCTGTCGGAGTCGGAACACGCGGCCAGGGACAGGGGCAGGAGCGCTGCGGCCGCGACGGCGACGGTGGTGCGGCGGATCTTCATGCTGTTCATGATCGTTAGCTCCTATGAAGGGTTTCTCAAGAGGAAGGTGAGGTGGGTGGTTGTGTTTGGCCGGGGGTGCGGGCTGGTGCTCGTGGCCCCGGGTGGTTCAGGGGACGGTGACGAAGACGCTGTGCCGACCGCTGGCTCCGTCGGGGACGGTGCGGGTGCGTTGTTCGGTCTGGACTCGGCCGGTGCCGTCGGTGGCGCGGACGGTGATGTTGTGTCCGCCCGGGGTGGCGGCCCAGCGGTAGGACCACTGGCGCCAGGTGTCGACGCCCGCCCGGGCGGCGAGGTCGGCGTCCTGCCAGGGCCCGTCGTCGACGCGTATCTGTACGCGGGTGATGCCGCGACGCTGGGCCCAGGCGACGCCGGCGACGGTGACGGTGCCGGCGGCGGGGCGGGCGAAGGGTTTGGGGGTGTCGATGCGGGCCTGGGTCTTGATGGGGGCCCGGCGTGCCCACTTGCGCTTGACCCAGTAGGGGTCGTAGGCGTCGAAGGTGGTGAGTTCGATGTCCTCGATCCACTTGCAGGCCGATACGTAGCCGTAGAGGCCGGGGACGAGCATGCGGACGGGGAAGCCGTGGTCGAAGGGCAGCGGCTCGCCGTTCATGCCGACCGCAAGCATCGCGTCGCGGCCGTCCATGACGTCCTCGACGGGTGAGCCGAGCGTCATGCCGTCTACCGAGCGTGCCACCAGCTGATCGGCCCGCCCGCCCTTCGACGGCGGCCGGACGCCGGCTTCCTGAAGAAGGTCGGCGAGGGGTACGCCGAGCCAGCGGGCGTTGCCGATGTAGGGGCCGCCGACCTCGTTCGAGACGCAGGTCAGGGTGATGTCGCGTTCGATGAGCGGGCGGGCGAGGAGCTGTTCGAGGGTGTAGGTGCGGCGGGTGACCCCGCGACCGTGGATGCGCAGGCGCCAGGTGCCGGCGTCGACCTTGGGGACGGTCAGGGCGGTGTCGACGCGGTAGAAGTCGCGGTTGGGGGTGGTGAAGGACGTGATGCCGGGCACTTTCAGCTGGACGCCGGCGGGGACGGCGGGGGCCGGGGAGGCCGGTTCGGGCAGGATCAGGGTTTCGCGGGAGGCGACGGCTGCCCGGCTGTGACGGGCGGTGAAGAACCGGCCGAGCGCTCCGGCCACGGTGGCCGACGCCGCGATCACACCGGCGGCGGCGAGGAACCCGCGTCTGTTCCAACCGGCATCGTCATCGCCGTCCGCACCGGCCCGGGCAGGAGAGGAGGTCGCCTTGGCGGCCAGAACGTACAGGGCGAGGGCTCCCATGACCGCTCCCGCGATCGAGGGCAGCGCGTCGCTGACGCCGGTGGAGTCGGGGCGGCTGAGGGCGGCTGCGGCGCCGACGATCCCGAACAGCGCGACCCCCGCGGCGCCTGCGCGGCGGAAGGACAAGGCGAGGACGCCCAGGGCGACGGCGATGAGGCCGAGAATGACGAGGATTCCCAGCTGCAGGACCGTCTTGTCGTTCTCCCCGAACGTACGGATCGCGAAGTCCTTCACCGCGGCAGGCGTCCGGTCGATCACCGCCCCGCCCACCACCGTCACGGGCCCGGCCGCCGGCCGCACCAGCCCGGCGACCAGCTCGGCCACGGCCAGGGCCGTGAACCCGGCCAGAAGCCCGGCAGGCGCGCCCCGTGAAGCGCGGAAGAGGGTGCTGCGGAAGCTGCTCACACCCGGCATTCGGCGGCCTGCGCCCGGCGGATTGGTCCGACTCCCGAAAGAGTGGACCGCCCTCTCCGTATCGCCCCTCCAGGGTGGCCGCAGGAGCGGGGGCACCAGCGTAGGCCGCCGGGGCAGGGCCGCTTCGGGGGGCGTTGCGGACTTCCGACAGGCGGACGGGTCACCAGACGCGGGGCCGAGGCGCAGCGGAGGACCGTGAGTTGTGCGTTCTGCCGCCCGACCAGCGGCCCGGTCCCGGCAAGCGAGCCACGCAGACCGGTCACCGTGTCGCGGGCGCGGGCTCTGCCCGGCGCATTCTTCAGCCCGGCCGGGATCCGCGCCTTCCCACCGGGGCGGTCCGGGTCGTGGTGGTCGTCGCCACGCCGGGAGCGTAGCCATCCGGTCGCGCCGGTGGATGCTTCGGGCTACGCCACCGTCGGTCTTCGCGGCCGCGCTGCGGGCGGCTGTCTGATCCCACTGCTCTCTCCAACGGGGTAAGCCCCGGTGGTGCGGCTGACGAAGCAGCCACCCATCCGCAGGCCCGCCCGCTACGAAGAACAGGGGAAACACACAGGTTTCCGAGGCCGGACCGCTTCCCCGGGGTCGTCCGGCCCCCGCAACAGCGACGACACGAGGAACGGCATGCGATGGACGCCCCGCCCCCCGACGGCCCGCCCAGGCCGTCCCTTCGCCTTCTCAGCACGGCCGGAGCGGCACACATGAACCAACCGATCCCCTTCGCCGCCGGCCGCCCCGGCGACCACGTCGGCAGCGACCTCGCCGAGGTCATGCAGAAGGTGGCCCGCGGCGACAAAGAAGCCTTCTCGACCCTCTACGACGCCCTCGCTCCCCTGGTTTTCGGGATCGTGCTCAAGGTCGTGCGCGACCGTGCGCAGTCCGAGGAGGTGGCCCAAGAGGTCATGCTCGACCTGTGGCGGCAGGCCGCCCGCTACCGCCCCGAGACCGGGACCGTACCGACCTGGGCGGCCACGATCGCGCACCGCCGTGCCGTGGACCGGGTCCGCTCCGCCCAGGCCGCGGCCGACCGCGAACAGGCACAGGCCGCCCGTGAGCACACCACGGCCTTCGACGAGGTCGCCGAACAGGTCGAGACCCGCCTGGAGTCCGAGCAGGTACGCCGCTGCCTGCGCGGACTGACCGAACTGCAACGGCAGGCGGTGACCCTGGCCTACTACCAGGGACTGACCTACCGTGAAGTCGCCGAAGGTCTGCGCACACCTCTTCCCACCGTAAAGACACGCATGCGCGACGGGCTCATCCGGCTCCGCGACTGCATGGGGGTGACCACATGACAAACCATCCGAACGACTCCCACACCCTTGCCGCCGCCTACGCCCTCGGCGCGCTCGACGACCCCGAACGCGGCGACTTCGAAGCCCACTCGCGGACCTGCGAGGCCTGCCGACAGGAGGCCGCCGAGTTCGCGGCGACCGCGGCCCGCCTGGCGGCTGCCGTCTCCCAAACGCCACCGGCCACGGCCAAGGCCCAGGTCATGGCGGCCATCGACGGGGTGCGCCAGGTGCCGCCGCGCATCCCCGCGTCCAGCACGGCACCCGCCATCGGCGCCCTCCTCCGCCGCCGCGCCGTTTCCCTGGCACTGGCCGCCGTCGTGGCAGCCGTCGCGCTGGGCGGCGTCGCCCTATGGCAGACACAGAACGCGCAGGACCTCGAGCGGCAGGCCCGCCAAAGCCGGCAGCAACTCGACGCCATCACCGGCATCCTGGCGGCCCCCGATGCCCGCACCGTCCACGGCAAGGCGAGCAACGGCGCCCTGACCACCGTGGTCACCTCCGAACGCCAGAACAGGGCCGCCTTCACCACCACCGGCCTGCCCGCGCCCGGCGCCGGGAAGACCTACCAGCTCTGGCTCGACCACGACGGCACCATGCGCCCCGCCGGACTCATCGACCACGACGGCACCGTGATCCTCACCGGCAATCCCGCCGACGCTGGCGCCGTCGGCCTCTCCCTCGAACCCACCGGAGGCTCCCCCCAGCCCACCACCGACCCCCTGCTCCTGATGGCCCTCCCCACCTGACCCGGCGCCCCGCACCGATCAGCGATCGAGGCACCCCATGACCCCCGACACCCGGTCCTCCCGGACCGCCTCACATTCTCAGGGAATCCCATGTCCCCCGCGCGTTCCGCGCTTCTGCTCGCCGGCCTGATGGCCTCGGCCGGAGTCGCTCACCTCGCCGCACCCAGGCAGTTCGACTCCATCGTGCCGCGTTCTCTGCCGGGCAGCCCCCGCGCCTGGACCACGGCCAGCGGTGTGGCCGAACTGACCCTGGCCGCCGGTCTCGCGCTACCGGCAACCAGAAGGGTGAGCGCCCAAGCCACCGCTCTGTTCCTGGCAGGAGTGTTCCCCGCGAACGTCAAGATGGCCTACGACTGGCGCCACCGCTCCACGACCGCGAAAGCCATGGCCTACGCAAGGCTCCCGCTCCAGGTCCCGCTGGTCCTCTGGGCCTGCCACGCCGGCCGCCAGGACACCAGGCGCGGCGTCGAAGGCGGCAACGGGCGATCAGGAGCAGCCAGGTCATGAGGGAAGCGGCTGGCGATACTCGGCCTTCTGGTACCGGGGACGGGCTGATGCCTCGCGGCGAACACGGCCTCGTCCTCGCCGGCAGTCGCCGCCCCTGCCCCACCAGGGGATCCCGGGGCGGCCGCATCCTGGGCGACGGACTCCGCTACTACCCCTGCCGGTACGTCTCCAGCAGCCGGAGCCAGATCTCGCTGATCGTCGGGTACGACGGGACCGCGTGCCAGAGCCGGTCCAGGGGGACCTCTCCCACCACCGCGATCGTCGCCGAGTGGAGCAGTTCGCTGACCGCGGGGCCGACGAAGGTGGCGCCCAGGACGATTCGGCGGTCGAGGTCGACGACGAGGCGGGCGCGGCCCCGGTAGCCGTCGGCGTAGAGGGAGGCGCCCGCGACCGAGGCGATGTCGTGGTCGACGGCGCGGACGCGGTGGCCCGCGGCCTCGGCTTCGGCGAGGGAGAGGCCGACGGCCGCCGCCTCGGGGTCGGTGAAGACGACCTGGGGGGCGCCCGCCGTGTCGGCGGTGGCGCTGTGGGCGCCCCAGCGGTCGGTTTCGAGGAGGGGGACGCCCTGGGCGCGGGCGACGATCGCGGCGGCGGCGATCCGGGCCTGGTATTTGCCCTGGTGGGTGAGGAGGGCGCGGTGGTTGACGTCGCCGACGCCGTAGAGCCAGTCGCTGCCCTCGACCCGGAGGGTGTCGTCGACGGGGAGCCAGGAGCCGGGGGCGAGTCCGACGGTGTCGAGGCCGATGTCGTCGGTGCGCGGGGCGCGGCCGGTGGCGAAGAGGACCTCGTCCGCCTCGACGCGGTCGCCGTCGGCGAGGACCAGGGTGACGGGGCCGCTGCCGCCGTCCCGGACGACGGCGGTGACATCGGTGTTCAGCCGGATGTCGGCGCCCGCCTCGGTGAGGGCGTCGGCGATGTGTTCGCCCACGAAGGGCTCCATCCGGGGCAGGAGTCCCCCGCCGCGGACGAGGAGGGTGACCCGGGCGCCGAGTGCCTGCCAGGCGGTGGCCATCTCGACGCCGACGACACCGCCGCCGACGACGGCGAGCCTGCCGGGTACGGCGCGGGCGCTGGTGGCCTCGCGGCTGGTCCAGGCCCTGGCGCCGGCGAGGCCGGGCAGATCGGGCAGGACGGCACGGCTGCCGGTGCAGACGGCGACGGCATGACGGGCCGTCAGGACGTGGTGTTCGCCCTCGGAGCTGGTGACGACGACCTCGCGGGGGCCGTGCAGTCTGCCCCGGCCCCGGTAGAACCGGGCGCCGGTGGAGTCGAGCCAGGCGACCTGGCCGTCGTCCTTCCAGTGGGAGGCGTACTCGTCCCGGTGGGCGAGTACGGCGTCGGTGTCCAGCGGTCCCTGGACCGCCTGGCGGACTCCGGGGACCCTGCGGGCGTCGGCCCGGGTGATCGCCGGGCGCAGCAGGGCCTTGCTGGGCATACAGGCCCAGTACGAGCATTCGCCG
Organism: Streptomyces sp. NPDC020875; assembly: GCF_040641415.1. Classification (NCBI taxonomy): domain Bacteria; kingdom Bacillati; phylum Actinomycetota; class Actinomycetes; order Kitasatosporales; family Streptomycetaceae; genus Streptomyces; species Streptomyces sp. NPDC020875. Next base: position 11,477 of record NZ_JBFADP010000091.1, read on the forward strand.
CCGACGAGTTCGCTCTCCACGACGGCGGCGCTGAGGCCCGCCGCCCGGACCCGGTCGGCGACGTTCTCGCCGGTGGGGCCGGCGCCGATGACCACGACGTCGTACTCCACGGGATCCGGCCTCGCAGCGTCCATGATGTCCGGTGTCCTTCCCTGTCCGACGTTGTCACAGCCCGTAAACAGCTTGTCCGGTTTCTGTCGATCATCACACAGGATCGTGGCTCCCGTCGGGGACACGGCGGGGAATGAGGCCGTCGGCGCTCCGCGGATCACCGGGTGATCCGAGCGGGGACATGGCCCGGGGATCGCCGGGCAGGAATAGCCGGACCGGAGGCGCCGTTGTCACCGGAGCCGGAGCGGGCGAAAGCGCCCGGAACAAGACAAGGAGCATGTTATGAGCACGGTTGAGCTCACCAAGGAGAACTTCGACCAGGTGATGTCGGAGAACGACTTCGTCCTGATCGATTTCTGGGCTTCCTGGTGCGGCCCGTGCCGGCAGTTCGCGCCCGTCTACGAGGGCGCGGCCGAGCGTCACCCCGATCTGGTCTTCGGGAAGGTCGACACCGAGGCCCAGCAGGAGCTGGCGGCGGCGTTCGAGATCCGGTCCATTCCCACCCTGATGATCGTCCGCGACCGGGTCGCGGTCTTCGCCCAGCCGGGCGCGCTGCCGGAGGCGGCGCTGGAGGATGTGATCGGCCAGGCCAGGGCGCTGGACATGGACGAGGTGCGCAAGTCGGTGCAGGAGGCCGAGGGCGCCCGGGGCGGCGAGTAGGGCCGGGGCAGAGGGTCGGGTTCCGTACGGGGCCGGGGCCGCGTCCGGCCGCCTCGCCTCGTAGGCCGGTGCCGTACCGCCGGGTCTCCGCCGCGGGTCAGTCGCGGGCCGGGTCCACGACTCGTACCGACAGGCCGTACTCCAGTTCGGCGCCGTCCACGAGCAGCGCCTCGACGGTACGGGTCACCGGGTCGATGTCGGCGACGACGCCGTGGCCCGCGTACCTGGGGTAGCCGGAGGCCCCCCATTCGCCGGTCGCCTCCACGACGGCGGAGCGGATGGCGTCCTGGGCCAGCTGCGCGGCGTCGTGTCCCACCACGTGCTCAGGCACGAGGAGGATCTCGTAGCGCTGCGGTTGGGTAGTCATGCGAGTGACGGTAGAGGGGCGGAACCGTCGCCGCACCCGCACCGGGGACGGACCGCCCCCGAGGGGGTCGTCAGGTGGAGTCTCGGCCTATCGCCCTGGCCCCCATCAGATCGTGGACGACGGGTTCGTCGGCGGGGTCGCGTACCACCCGGTCGACGAGTTCGGCGAGCCGCCGTCCCGTGACGAGATCGATGTGGACGGTGCTGAGCCGGGGGCGCTGGAGCCGTCCGAGGAGCAGATCGTCGGCGCCGATGACGGCGGTCTCGGCGGGTATCGCGATGCCTTCGTCCTGGAGGGCGCGCATCAGCAGTACGGCGTAGTCGTCGTTGTAGGTGAAGACCGCGTCGAGCCCCAGCCGCCGCCAGCGGGCGGCCAGCGCGGCCGCCGGTGCCTCCTCGTAGGGCAGGGGCAGTGCCTCGATCCGGGCGCCCGCCGCCGCGGCGGCCCTGCGGGCGCCTTCGATCCGGGGTTCGGAGAACCGTTCGAGGCCGGTCTCCTGGGGCATGACGACGCCGATGGCGCGACGGCCCCGTTCGACCAGATGGGCGACGGCCCGGGCGCCGACCTCCCGCTGGTCCATCACGAAGCAGTGGGCGCCGTTGACCCGCCGGGAGCCGAGGGTGACCACGGCCCGGGCTCCGGAGCGCTTGAGCACGTCGACGCCGTGCGGGGTCAGTCCGACCTCGCCGAGGGCGACGACGGCGACCGGCCGCAGTTCGGCCCAGGCGCGGGCCGCCTCGTCGCCGTCGAGTCCCAGACTGCCGTACTGGACGACGGTGTAGTCCAGCCGCCGCAGGGCCGCCTGGAGTTCGGCCAGGAAACGCCCGTAGAGGGGTCCGGCGGGCAGGGTCGCGGGCGGCAGCACGACCATCCGGGTGTGTCCGGCGCGCAGGCTCCTGGCCGCCGCGTGGGGTACGTACCCCAGCTCCTCGGCGGCCTCGCGGACCCGGCGCCGGGTGGGCTCGCTGATCCGCACGGACGCGGTGTTGTTGAGGACGTACGAGACGGTGGCCCGGGAGACCCCGGCTAAGCGGGCGACATCGGCGCTGGTGGGTACGGAACGGTCCGCGGTCTGTTTGGGTGTCTGGCTCATCGCCCTCGGCATCATTCCAGAACGACACTGCACAACGTCGGCCGGTTGGCCGGATCCGTCGCCGGGGATATCGCGCCAACTGCCCTGCGGGCGGGGCGTGTTCCGGCAGCGGTCCGGGGGCGGGCGCCGGACCGGGCACGGCCGGACCGGCGGTCAGGATCCGAAGGCCGTACGGAACGCTTCGAAGGTGGACCGGGACTTGGTGCGGTCCAGTACCGCGAACTCGACCTCGTCGAAGTGGCGGGCGAACCGGCCGTCGCCGGTGAGCAGCGCCCGGAAGGTCCCGGCGACGGTCGCCGGGTCGTTGCGGAAGACGCCGCAGCCCCAGGCGCCGAGCACGATCCGGCGGTAGCCGCGGTCCACCGCGACCTCCAGTACGCGTTCGGCGCGGGAGGCGAGCGCGGCCGGGACGAGGTGCGCGCGTTCCGGCTCCCGGCGGGCCACCACCCCGGCGTTGGGCGCGGGCGAGGTGAGGAAGCCGATATGGCGCGGGGCGTCGAGCGGCCGGTCCCGGTGGTCGCGGAAGACGGGGACGGCGGGCGAGTGGATCACCCGGTCCGAGTAGAGGGGGTCGCGGTTCTCGCGGTGATACGCGTAGTACTCGGGGGCCCGCAGCAGGGTCTCGTAGAGCGCGGAGGCCCGGCAAAGCGCCTCCTCCTGGGCCTGGGCGCCGTTGACATAGCCCCCGCCGGGGTTGCGGGCCGAGGCGAAGTTCAGCACCGCGACCGGTTCGGGGGACGCGTCGGCGAGCCACAGGGCCGCCGATGTGCTGCTCGCGCCGGTGACCCGGAACTCCGTCACCCGGTCGGTCCCCGGGGTGACGGTCAGCGGTCCCGGGCCGTGGAGGCGGGTGCCTTCGAGGGCCTCGGCGAGCCGGTCCCCGAAGGGGACGAGACGGCCGTCGGATGCGGGATATCGGCCCGCCGCGATGAATTCCTGGTTCTCCCGGGCGATCGCCCGCAGTCGTGCGCTCATTGCCGACATCCTGGTTGACCTGCGAAGACGGCGGCAAACGGTTTTCGGCGGCGCGGCCCGCCCGGGGTGGGGCGGTGCCGGGGCGCCCTTGTGCGGCCGGGTCGGAGTGGCCTTAGGTTGACAGAGGTCCCTTCGCAGGAGGAGCCGTCATGCGACCATCCGAAGCCGGCGACCCCGCCCGGCCCATCGAGGAAGCGGAGGCGGAGGATCTGCTCCGCTGTATCTGCTTCAAGACCGGCCCTCCCCGCGCCGTGGGCGTGGAGCTGGAGTGGCTCGTACACGAGAAGCACGACCCCCGCCGCCGGGTCCCGGCCGACCGGCTCACGGCGGCCCACGAGGGGGCCCGTTCCCTGCCGCTGGCCTCGGCCGTCACCGTGGAGCCCGGCGGGCAGCTGGAACTCAGCTCGGCCCCGGCAGCCTCCCTGATGGAGTGCGTCGACGCCGTCGCGGCCGATCTCCGCGCCGTCCGTGCCCTGCTCGACCGGGACGGTCTGGCCCTCACCGGGACCGGACTCGACCCCTGGCGGGCGCCCCGCAGACTGCTGCGCGAGCCCCGTTACGACGCCATGGAGGCGTACCTCGACCGGACCAGTCCCTGCGGCCGGGTGATGATGTGCTCGTCCGCGTCGATCCAGGTCTGTCTGGACGCCGGAGAGGAGGAGCCGGGGCCGCTGGGGCTGGGCAGGCGCTGGCGGCTGGCGCACCTCCTGGGCGCTGTCCTGACCGCCGCCTTCGCCAATTCCCCCGTCCTGGAGGGCCGTACCACCGGCTGGCGTTCCACCCGGCAGGCCATCTGGGCCCAATTGGACGCGGTCCGGCCGATCGCGCCGCCGCCGGACCGCGAGCCCCGGGACGCCTGGGCCGGCCATGTCCTGGACGCGCCGGTGATGGTGGTACGCCCCGCGGGCGACGGGCCCTGGGAGCGGCCCCGGGGGCTGACGTTCCGCCGGTGGATACGGTCCGGGGCGCCCCGGCCGCCCACCCGCGCCGATCTCGACTACCACCTGACGACGCTCTTCCCGCCGGTCCGGCCGCGCGGCCATCTGGAGCTGCGGATGATCGACGCCCAGCCGGGTGACGACGGCTGGCAGGTACCGCTGGCGGTCACGGCGGCCCTCTTCGACGACCCGGAGGCGACCGAGCTGGCCTATCGGACCGTGAAGCCGCTGGCGGAGCGGGCCGGGCCGCGGCCCGCTCCGCGCAATCCGCTCTGGCTGGACGCGGCCCGGTACGGGCTGGCCGATCCCGAGCTGCGGGGCGCGGCCGAGGTCTGTTTCGGCGCGGCGCTGGAGGCGCTGCCGAGGGCGGGCGCGTCGCGCCGGGTGCAGGACGCGGTGGCCGCGTTCCACGAGCGCCATGTGCTGCGGGGCCGATGTCCCGCCGACGACCATCCGCCGCCGTCCCCGGGGAAGGAGCCGCGAGCGTGACCACCGACGACACCGCACACGACGGGCCCGACAAGCTGCGGGACCGCGCGCTGGACGCGCTGACCGCCGCCCGGGCCAGGACCGCCCTGCTCACCGACGCCGTCGACGACGGCGAGCTGACCGCCCAGCACTCCCCCCTGATGTCGCCCCTGGTGTGGGATCTGGCGCATATCGGCAACCAGGAGGAGCAGTGGCTGCTGCGCACGGTGGGCCGCCGGGCCGCCCTGCGCCCCGAGATCGACTCCGTCTACGACGCCTTCGAGCATCCGCGCGCCAGCCGCCCGGCGCTGCCCCTGCTGCCGCCGCCGGAAGCCCGGCGCTACGCGGCCGAGGTCCGCGACCGGGTACTCGACGTCCTCGGCTCCGCCCCGCTGGCCGACGGCGGGCCGCTCACCGACGCGGCCTTCGCCTTCGGGATGATCGCCCAGCACGAGCAGCAGCACGACGAGACCATGCTCATCACCCATCAGCTGCGGCGCGGCCCGGTGGCCCTCACCGCGCCCGAGCCGCCGCGTCCGGCGGCGGGGAGCGGACCGCCGGCTCCGGCCGAGGTGCTGGTGCCCGGCGGACCGTTCACCATGGGCACCTCGACCGAGCCGTGGGCGCTGGACAACGAACGGCCCGCGCACCCCCGCGACGTCCCCGCCTACTACCTGGACACCACCCCGGTGACCTGCGGGGCGTATCGGGCCTTCATCGACGACGGCGGCTATCACGACCCCCGGTGGTGGGCGGCGGATGGCTTCGCCCAGATCCGGCGGCACACCATCGAGGCGCCGCTGTTCTGGCGGCGCGACGGCGGCGGCGGATGGCTGCGCCGCAGATTCGGGGTGGTCGAGCCCGTCCCCGACGACGAGCCCGTCCTCCACATCAGCTGGTACGAGGCCGACGCCTACGCCCGCTGGGCCGGACGGCGGCTGCCGACGGAGGCCGAGTGGGAGAAGGCGGCCCGGTACGACCCGGCGACCGGCCGGTCCCGCCGCTACCCCTGGGGCGACGGCGACCCCACCCCGGAGCGGGCCAATCTGGGCCAGCGCCATCTGCGGCCCGCACCCGCCGGGAGCTATCCGGACGGGGCCTCACCGCTCGGCGTACGGCAGCTCATCGGCGATGTGTGGGAGTGGACGGCGAGCGACTTCCTGCCCTATCCGGGGTTCGCCGCCTTCCCCTACCGGGAGTACTCGGAGGTCTTCTTCGGCCCGGCCCACAAGGTGCTGCGCGGCGGCGCCTTCGGGGTCGACGCGGTGGCCTGCCGGGGCACGTTCCGCAACTGGGACCTGCCGGTACGCCGCCAGATCTTCGCCGGATTCCGTACCGCGCGGGACATCTGATGTGCCGCCACCTGGCCTATCTGGGGCCGCCGCTGCCACTGGGCGAGGTACTGACCGCGCCCGCGCACTCGCTGCTGCGCCAGTCGTGGGAACCACGCCGCCAGCGCCACGGCACGGTCAACGCGGACGGCTTCGGAGTGGGCTGGTACGCGCCGGGGGATCCGGTGCCCGGCCGCTACCGGCGCTCCGGGCCGGTCTGGGCCGATCCGTCCTTCGCCGACCTGGTCCGGGTGGTCCGCAGCGGCGCCTTCCTCGCGGCCGTACGCGATGCCACCGTCCCGGGCTCCGACGGCGAGGCGGCGGCGGCGCCGTTCGCCGCCGGGCCGTGGCTGTTCAGCCACAACGGCGCCGTCGCGGGCTGGCCCCGGAGCGTCGCACCGCTGGCGGCGGCGCTGCCCGCGGCGGATCTGCTGGCGCTGGAGGCCCGCTGCGACGCGGCGCTGCTGTGGGCGCTGGCGCTGCGGCGGCTGCGCGACGGCGACGAGCCGGGCGACGCGCTCGCGGCGACCGTCCACGAGGCGGCGGGCGCGGCCCCCGGTTCCCGGCTCAATCTGCTGCTCACCGACGGCGTCACCGTCACGGCCACCGCCTGGGGCGATTCCCTGTGGTACCTGGCCGGGGACGGCGCGCCCGGCGGGGGCACGGTCGTGGCCTCGGAGCCGTACGACGACGATACGCGCTGGCGCGAGGTCCCCGACCGCACCCTGCTCCGGGCCACCCGTGCCGATGTTCTCCTGACCCCCCTCAAGGAGCCTGTCACGTGAGTCCGTTCGTCCTGACCCGCACCCTGCCCGAGGACGCCACCGGCGCCGCGCTGCGGGCCGATGTCCGCGAGGGGTTGACCGCCGTGCCCAAGACCCTGCCGCCGAAGTGGTTCTACGACGCCCGGGGCAGCGCCCTGTTCGACGAGATCACCCGGCTGCCGGAGTACTACCCGACCCGTGCGGAGCGGGAGATCCTGCTCGACCGCTCCGCCGGGATCGCCGCGGCGAGCGGGGCCCGCACCCTGGTGGAGCTGGGTTCCGGCTCGTCCGACAAGACCCGTCATCTGCTGGCCGCCCTCGCCGGTCCGCTCAGCTATGTGCCGGTGGACGTGAGCGAGAGCGCGCTGACGGGGGCGGCGCGCACCCTGCTCGCCGAGCGGCCGGAGCTGGAGATCCACGCGCTGGTGGCGGACTTCACCGCCGGTATCGAATTGCCGGTGACACCCGGTCCCCGGCTGGTGGCGTTCCTCGGCGGGACGATCGGGAATCTGCTGCCGGACGAGCGCGCGCGCTTCCTGGCGTCGGTCCGGGCGCTGCTGGCGCCCGGGGACACCTTTCTGCTCGGTACCGATCTGGTGAAGGATCCGGCGGTCCTGGTCCGGGCGTACGACGACGCGGCGGGGGTGACGGCCGACTTCAACAAGAACGTGCTGCGGGTGCTGGCCCGGGAACTGGACGCGGACGCCGACCCGGACGACTTCGACCATGTGGCGCTCTGGGACCCGGACCGGGAGTGGATCGAGATGCGGCTGCGGGCCCGCTCGGCGCTCACCGTGAAGTTCCCGGAGCTGGGGATCGCGGTGCCGTTCGACGCGGGCGAGGAGGTCCGTACGGAGGTGTCGGCCAAGTTCCGCCGGGAGGGCGTACGGGACGAGCTGGCGGCGGCCGGTCTCCGGCTGACGCACTGGTGGACGGACCGGGCCGGAAGGTTCGCCCTATCCCTTTCGGCGCCGGATTGAGCGGCCGGGAGACGACCGGGGCGGGGGCGCGCCGCGCGCTCCCCCGCCCCTGGCGTCACCGGTCCGGGATCAGAGTGTCGCGGAGAGGGTCTTGGTGATCGCGTCGGACACCTTCTTGGCGTTCCGCTCGATGTCGCCGCCCTGGAGGACCTCGGTCATATAGAGCTTGATCGGGTTGTCCAGTTCGACATTGGCCCAGCGGGGCGAGTTGGGCGTGGCCTTGCTGCCCGGGGCACCGGCGCCGCGCGCCATGGCCATGTTGCTCTCGCCGGAGACCACATTGCCGAGGGACTTCTTGTTCGGCACGTAGTTCATGGTGCGGGCGAGGTCGGTCTGCCACTTCTCGCCCGCGAGGGCCTTGATGACCTCGACGGCCTCGGCCCGGTTCTTCGCCTTGTCCGGGATGATCAGGTCGGAGCCGCCGGTGAAGACGGCGCCGGGCTTGTCGGACTTCTTGCCGGGTATCGCGAAGTAGCCCAGCTTGCCCTTGAGGGCGGGGTTGGCCTTGAGGATCTGGGCGGTGGCGCCGGGGGTGTCGATCAGCTGGGCCACATCGCCCTTGGCGAAGACCTCGGCCTGCTTCGGGTTCCGCTCGTCGCGGTTCTTCGGGCCGCGGCCGAGGGCCTGGAGCTCCTGGTAGAACTTCATGCCCTTCATGGCGGCGGGGCTGTCCAGCTCGCCCTGCCAGGAGCCGCTGCGCTCGACGGCGAGTTCGCCGCCCTCCTCCCAGACGAAGCCCGCGAAGACGTACCAGTCCTGGCCGGGGAGGTAGATGCCCTGGTTGCCGCCCTTGTTGAGCTTCTTGGTGGTGTTGATCCACTCCTCCTGGTTGGTGGGCAGGTCGGTGACGCCCGCCTCACGGAAGAGGTCCTTGTTGTAGATCACCACGCGATTGGCCGCGTACCAGGGGATGCCGTACTGGGCGCCGTCGATGTTCCCGGGGTCGGCGAGACCGGGCAGCCAGTCCTCCTGGCCGAGGTCGCGGGTGGACTCCACGGTGAGATCGGTGAGCGCGTCGGTCTCCGCGTACTGGGCGACCTGGGTGTTGCCGACCTCGATCACATCGGGGGTGTCCGTGCCCTCCAGGGCCGCGTTCACCTTCTTGCCGATGCCCGTCCAGTCCTGGAACGCGAACGTCAGCTCCACGGACGGATTGTCCCGTTCATACGCCTTGGTGAAGCGTTCGATGAACTCGTCCGACGCGCTGTCCTTCATCAGCCAGATCTTCACCGTGGTCTTGTCGGACCCGGAGATGATGCCGCAGCCGGTGAGCGACGCGAGGCACACCAGTGCGACGGAAATGGGGACAGGGCGGCTTCTCACAACGTTCACCTTATGGCATGAAAATGTGAACCCGATGGGGGGTATCGCGTTCAGGGACGCGCAGGGCGTGGCTGGATTTTGGTATGGACCAAAAGGTGAGGTCAACCCCCGAAGAGACCTCAATCCGGACACCTCGCCCATCGTCCATTTCCGGAACGGAGTGGAGTGAGCGTACCGAGAGGAGAGCACCCCCGTGCCGAATCACACCTACCGGGTCACCGAAATCGTCGGAACCTCCCCCGAGGGTCTCGATCAGGCCATTCTAAATGGCATCAACCGCGCGAATCAGACACTTCGCGGGCTGGATTGGTTCGAAGTCACCCAGGTACGCGGCCATCTCTCGGACGGCCGCGTGGACCACTACCAGGTCGGCCTGAAGGTCGGTTTCCGGCTGGAGGACGGCGCCTGACGGGCCGCCGGACCGCTGCGGCGGACCCTCGCGACGGCCCTATGTTTTTGGCCACAGGCATATGCGGATGGCACCTCCACTTGTGAAATCCGCATGTCGGGGCGGCGGGCGCGCCGATGCGCCGCGGACGTCGGCGGATCCGGGCACGACCGCCGCCCACCGGATGACGGACCCCGGTCTCCCGGTCCGGCTTCTCCGCCCCGGGCGGTCCGGCGGCGGTCCGGACGCCGGGGTGAC
>NZ_JBFADP010000092.1:0-20439 GCF_040641415.1 Streptomyces sp. NPDC020875
GCCGGACGCCGGTGCGCTCCCGCGATCCCGGGCCGCCTGGTCGTGCCCCGGTCGCGGGCCGCTGGTGGCGGGCTGGAGACCGGCTGGAGTCCGGCACCCCGGGACGGCCCGCGTACGGGTCGGTCAGGCGACCGGCGCCGGGTAGGTCGGGTACTCCACCCCGGAGACGTGCTGGACGACCCGGATGACCTGGCACGAGTAGCCGAACTCGTTGTCGTACCAGAGGTAGAGGATCGCGTCGTCGCCCTCGACCTTGGTGGCGCCCGCGTCGATGATCGAGGCGTGCCGCGAGCCGATGAAGTCGCTGGAGACCGCGTCGGGGGCCGTGGTGAAGTCGATCTGGCGCTTCAGCGGGGAGGTCAGGGAGACCTCGCGCAGATGGTCGAGGACCTCCTCGCGGGTGGTCTCCCGGCCCAGCCGCAGGCTGAGGATGGCGATCGAGACGTCCGGTACGGGGACCCGGATGGAGCTGCCGGTGATCCGGGCGTCGAGGTCGGGCAGCGCCTTGGCGACGGCGGAGGCCGCGCCGGTCTCGGTGATCACCATATTGAGCGGCGCGGAGCGGCCCCGCCGGTCGGACTTGTGGTAGTTGTCCAGGAGGTTCTGGTCGTTGGTGAAGGAGTGCACCGTCTCGACGTGGCCGCGGAGCACCCCGTACTCGTCGGCCATCGCCTTCAGCGGCGGCACGATCGCGTTGGTGGTGCAGGAGGCGCAGGAGATGATCTGCTCGTCCGGCTTGATCATGTCGTGGTTGACGCCGTGCACCACATTGGGGACGTCGCCCTTGCCCGGGGCGGTGAGGACCACCTTGGCGATGCCGGGGCGGAGGTGCTTGGAGAGCCCTTCGCGGTCGCGCCAGCGGCCGGTGTTGTCGATGAGGATGGCGTCCTTGATGCCGTACTCCGTGTAGTCGACCGTCGTCGGGTCGTCGGAGTAGATCATCTTGATGGAGTTGCCGTTGGCGACGATGGTCTCGGTCGCCTCGTCGACGGTGATCGTGCCCTGGAACTGGCCGTGGATGGAGTCGCGGCGCAGCAGGGAGGCGCGCTTGACGATGTCCTGTCCGGAGCCGCGGCGGACGACGATGGCGCGCAGCCGGAGCCCGTTGCCGGAGCCCGCCTTCTCGATCAGCAGCCGGGCGACCAGGCGGCCGATCCGGCCGAAGCCGTAGAGCACGACATCGCGCGGCTCCCGGCGGTCGATCTTGTTCGCCCCGGTGGCACCGGCCACGGCTTCGGCGGTGAACTCGGCCACCGACAGTCCGCGGTCGTCGGCCTTGTAGGTGGCGGCGAGCATGCCCAGGTCGATCTGGGACGGCCCGAGGTCGAGCGCCGTCAGGGCCTGGAGGAACGGCATGGTCTCGGTGACCGAGAGCTCCTCGCCCGCGATCTGGCGGGCGAACCTGTGGGTCTTGAGGATGCTGACGACCGACTTGTTCACCAGGGAGCGGCTGTGCAGCAGGACGGTGACGTCCCGCTCGCGCTGCAGCTTCCCGATGATCGGGATCATCGACTCGGCGATCTCCTCACGGTTCTTCCAGTTGGTGAACGAATCCTCGGTGGCAGTCACAGGCGAATCTCTTTCGAGCTAGGTGGCGCTCATATGCTAACCACCTGATCCGGCCGTGATTCAAGGGGTGACGGGTGAGCGGAACGTCACCTTCGGTTCCGGCCCGCCCCCGCCGGTCGCGGGGGCGGGCCGGGTGTTCACCGGGGGCCGTCGGGTCAGACCCGGTCCGCCGCGATCAGCAGATACTGGAAGGAGCCGTCCTTGTAGGACTCGATAAACGCCTCCTCGATCCCTGTGACCAGGGACGATGTGGCGCGCAGCTCCCAGTAGGGCAGGGTCGCCGCCGTCAGGTCGACCACCGCCTGCGGGACCAGCCGGTTGTCGGCGAGGGCGCGCATGTACTCGCGCCGGGAGTGGATGTTGCACTCGAAGTGGGCGTTGATCTGCGAGACCCACTTCGACGGCTGGCCGTAGATCGGGTTCCAGCAGCCGGTGATCGTGACATAGCGGCCGCCGACCGAGAGGATCCGGGAGTGTTCGGCGAACAGGTCCTGGAGATCGACGTACATGCTGGACTCGTTGTTCCAGGAGGCTCTGGCCTGTCCGGAGGCGAAGGGCATCTGGAGCATATTCCGGACCTGGGCGCGGACGGACCGGTCGATGCCCAGTTCCCGGGCCCGGCGGTTGGCGAAGTCGGCCTGCTTCACCGAGAGGGTGACGCCCTCGACCTCGCAGCCGAAGCGCTGATGGGCCATGACCATCGAGCCGCCCCGGCCGCAGCCCGCGTCGACCAGTATGTCGTCCCGCTGGATCGGACCCAGGTGGTCGAGGAGCACATCGGTCTGGGCGGACTCCAGCCGGTGCAGTTCGGCGATCAGCCGCTGCTCGCGGTCGGGGGCGCCGGGCTCCCCGAGGGCGGCCCGGTCGACGTCCCCGATGCCGTAGTGATGGTGGTACAGGCCGTCGACGTCGCCGAGGCGCAGATTGACGGGCCGGGCCTCGTGGTCCCAGTAGCGGGCGATATCGCCCTGGTAGGGCGTCGCGGGCGACGGGATGGTGACGGTCTCACGGACGGTGGTGACGTCGGAAGCGGTCAAGGGACGGAACCTTCCTTAACTGAGGAATCGGGGGTTACCAGAAATCGGGCAGGCTGTAGCGGTAGGTGTTGGACCGGTGCCAGTGGTGATTGCCGTCGACCCAGACGGCCACCCCGCGCAGAAAACGGAGCAGGGTCGGCACCGGACAGGCCAGGGCCAGGGCCGCGGCCTCGGCCTCGAAGCTCCGCATCAGTTCGTTGTGGACCTCGACGGCCTTCAGATAGGCGTCCCGCTCGGAGAGGCCCTCGCGTTCGGAGAGCACCACGGGCAGGTTCATATGCCGTCCGGGGCTGTCGAGTTCCTTGGTGTACGAGTAGAGGTCGTTGACGATCGTGGTGGCGTTGGACGCCAGGGCGATCACCCGCTGGGTGGCGGGCAGCGCGTGCAGATCGGCCGGGAGTTCATAGCCGCCGACGGTGTCGGTGATCGTGGGACAGGGGCGGAAGTTGTTGAACTGGCGCATCGCCAGGTACTCCCACACCTCGGGTACGTAGTCGGTGTGGTCCCAGGCGCCCTCGGCGAGATAGCCGAGGTGGAGCCGGGCCATGTCGTGCCGGAACCGGTCCGCCTGGGAGGGGGTCGCGACCGCCAGCAGATACTCCATGGCGGAGTGGTACGCCCGGCGGGGGGCGTCGGACGCCAGTGACTCCTCCCACCGGGGCCGGTACTCCTCGGCGGTGTGCAGCGGATCGAGGGCCGTATGGGCGAGCAGCAGCCGTCCGCCGAGTCCTACGGGCGAGCCGCCGTGGTCCTCGCAGTAGCAGTCGTCGACCGCGTTCTCGGCGACCATCAGCCGGGCCGCGACCATCAGCCGGTCGACGTCCACGGCGTCGGGGTGGCAGGCGGCCATGTACATCCCGACCGCGAAGCCCTCGAACTCCTCCTCCCACTCCGGCGGGTAGAGCCGGATCTCGTCGATGGCCCATTCCTTGATCCGCCGGTCGACCTCGGCCGCGCGTTCGGTGTCGTACGCCACCGGATGGTGGTAGAGCCCGGGGATCGGGCCGCCCGGTACCGGGCGGCCCTCCGGCGGACCCGCCGCCGGACCGGACACGGCGTCCGTCCCGGGCGGCACCGGAGCGGCCTGCGGCGGCGGGCCGGGCGGCGGCGACCCGACGCCCGGCGGTACCCCGGTCCCGGGCGGTGCCGGTGGACCGGGGGGTGTCGGGCGCCGACCCGGGTACAGCCCGGCCGTACCGAGGCCGGTCGGGCCGCCCAGGATCCGGTTCAGCGCTTCGGTGCTCATCTGCGCACCACTACTCCTTGGGTGAGGGGGTCTCTTCCGGGCACGCGTTCCACCGGCGGGACTCCCCCGTGCGGAGTGCGCCGTCCGCGCGGGCCCGCTCAGCCGCTGGTACGGGCGATCTGCACGTTCTCCAGCACACCGAGCGCGTCGGGGACCAGGACGGCGGCGGAGTAGTAGGTGGTGACGAGGTAGGAGATGATCGCCTTCTCGTCGATGCCCATGAAGCGGACCGATACGCCGGGCTCGAACTCGTCGGGGAGACCGGTCTGGTTGAGTCCGATGACGCCCTGGTTGTCCTCGCCGGTACGCATCACCAGGATGGAGCTGGTGTTCTCCGGGGTGATGGGGATCTTGTTGCAGGGCAGGATCGGAACCCCGCGCCAGGCGGGCACGTTCTGGCCGCCGACGTCGACATGGTCCGGGTAGAGACCGCGGGCGTTGAACTCGCGACCGATCGCGGCGATGGCCCGGGGGTGGGCGAGGAAGAACTTGGAGCCGCGCCGGCGGCTGATCAGCTCGTCCAGGTCGTCGGGGGTCGGCGGCCCCGACTGCGGCTGGATCCGCTGGTTGAAGGCGGCGTTGTGCAGCAGCCCGAACTCGCGGTTGTTGACCAGCTCGTACTCCTGGCGCTCCCGGAGCGCCTCGATGGTCAGCCTGAGCTGCTGCTCCGTCTGGTTCATCGGCTCGTTGTAGAGGTCGGCGACCCGGGTGTGGACCTTCAGCACGGTCTGCGCGAGGGAGAGTTCGTACTCCCGGGGCTTCAGCTCGTAGTCCACGAAGGCGCCGGGCAGGGGGACCTCGCCGGTGTGGCCCGCCGACATCGCGATCTCGGCCTCGCCCAGCCGGTTCTGCGCCTGCTCGGGCAGCGCGCTGAACTCCTGGATATGCGCCTGGAGACTCGGGGACCCGGCCAGCACTCCGGCGAAGTCGCTCCGGGCGAGGGTGAGCAGGGTGCCGGAGGTCCGGGCGACGGCGGTGTACTCCCAGACGGCGTTCTCGTCCACCAGCGCGTCCTGGCCGAACCGGTCGCCGTCGGCCACGACCTTGGTCACGGTCTCGTCGCCGTAGGGACCCACGGAGATCTGGTCGATCCGGCCGTGCGCCACCAGGTGCAGCTGCTCGGCCGGGGTTCCCCGCTCGACCAGCACGTCACCGGGCTGGAAGTCGCGCTGAGCGCAGCGGCCCGCGAGGGCGGCGAGCACCTCGTCGTCGTCGAAGCCGCGCAGCAGCGACAGTTCACCCAGCTCCCGGGGGATCACCCGGACCGAGGCCCCGTCCTGGACGAACTCGATCCGGCCGTCACCGACGGTGTACGTCAGCCTTCGGTTCACCCGGTAGGCACCACCGGCGACCTCGACCCACGGCAGCATTCTGAGCAGCCAGCGGGAGGTGATCTCCTGCATCTGCGGGCGGGACTTGGTGGTGGTGGCGAGATTGCGGGCCGCCGCCGTACTGAGGGCGCTCTGCGGGCTCGGCTCCGGGCCGGACTCCGGGCTGGTGTCGACGGTCATCGGGCAGGACTCTCCTTCAAAAGGGCAGCGCTGGGCATACGCGCACATCAAGTGGGGTGTCAGCGATGAATGGGGCGGTATCCAGAAATGGCCTCCCGGATCCGTGAGAACCGTAGGCTCCGGCCCGCCCGTTCAGCCATTAGGCGGGGTCTTCCTCCCCCGAAGCAGTGAACTCCGAGACGATCATGTTTGTCGCACCGACGACCATGATCAGCGGAATTCGCACATACAAGCGATCCCCATGGCTGCCCTGAGCTGCCCTTTCGACGGCCGGACGGCGGCCGGGAACGCCCCGGCGGCCGTCCGGCGAAGGGATCCGTCAGTGAACTGTCAGCGCTGTGCCAGCGGCCGTCGGCAGCTCGTGGATCAGCCCCATCAGCCGGTCGTGGGTGGCGGCGTCGGCGGCCACGACCAGCCCCCGGCCGGCCGCCGCGGCCGTCCGTCCGTCGATCCCGGTGACCACACAGCCGGCGGCCCGGCGCGGGGTGTCAGGCCAGGGTCGCCGGGCACGGTCCGTCGGGGCGGACCGTGATGCCGTACTCGGCACCCGTCGGGACGCCGCGGAACATCGGCACATGGGCCGGGAGGAGTCGCTCCAGCAGTACCGTGGTCTCCCGGAGCGCGAATTGCAGGCCCAGACAGGCCCGGGGGCCGACGCCGAAGGGGAGATAGCTCGCCGGATGGGCGGGCCGCCCGCCCGGGGTGAGGAAGCGGCCGGGGTCGAACCGTTCCGGGTCCGGCCAGAGGGCCGGGTCGCGATGGGTCAGATACGGGCAGACCAGCAGATCCGTACCGGCCTCGATCGGATAGCCGGTGAGGTCGTCGTCCACCGTCGCGTACCGGGGCAGGATCCAGGCCGACGGATAGAGGCGCAGCGTCTCCTGGACGATCGCCCGGACGGCCCGGTGCCGTTCGGGGGATCCGGCGGGTCCGGCGGCCAGCGCCTGCTCCCGGGCCTCGGGATGACGGTCCAGCAGCAGATAGAGCCAGGTGAGGGTGGAAGCGGTGGTCTCGTGTCCGGCGACGAGCAGGGTGACCAGTTCATCGCGGATCAACCGGTCCGTGTACTCGGGGTGGTTGTCGCCCGCCTCCAGCAGGACATGGAGCAGTCCGGGGCCCTCGGGTCCCGGGCCGTCGTCGCGGGCGGCGGCCACGGCCAGCCGGGCCACGGTGTCGATCCGGTCGAGTTCGGCCGCGACGGTGTCCCGGGCGGCGGTGCCGTCGGCGGGCAGCCCCGGCAGCGCTGCGGCCACCACGGCCAGCGCCCCGAGTTCGTGTTCGGTGGTGTCGTCCAGCGGATGGCCGGTCAGTGACCGCCAGATGGTGTCCAGGGCGTAGCGGCGCAGTTCCCCGCCGACGTCGAACTCCGCGCCGGTACGGGCCAGCTCGGCCCAGCGGGCGGCGGCGGCGTCCGCTGCGGCGTCGATCCGGGTCTCGTACCGCCGCATACCGCGTCCGGTGAACTGGGACTGCAGCAGCCGTCGTTGCCGTCGCCAGGCGTCGCCCGTGGCGGACAGCACTCCGTCGCCGATCAGCAGCCGGGCCCGGTGGGAGCGCTTCACGTACTGGTCGGGTCGCAGGGCGAGGACGTGCTGTACGGCGTCGGGGGCGGTGACCAGGACGGTGGGGCGCGGCCCCAGCGGAACGGCGGCCACCCCGCCCGCCCGTTCACGGGTGCGGGTCAGGAGGTCCACCAGCGGACCCCCGTCGGTCCGCCGGCCGGCCACGGTCGCGGCGTCCGGTCCGGGGATCCGCCGGAGGGCGGGGGCGGAACCGTTGGGGGTTTCGGGGCTGGTGGTACCGGCCACGGAGCTGCTCCTGTCCGACGGCGTTTCGTCACGGTCCGATGACGGTCATCACGCACTGTAGGGGAGCCGTGGGGGTGCCGGACAGGGCCCCTCCGGTGGGAGGGGCCGTACGCGCCGGTGGTCAGCGGCGGGCCGACACGGGTTCCCGGACCGGGGCAGCGGGGATTCCGGAGGCGGCGGGGGCGGCGGGGACGTCCGGGTTCCGTTTCCGGCCCGGCAGGACGACGGCGACCAGAATCGTGCCGACGCCGAGGATCACGGCCCCGACGAGTCCGGTCCTGGCCACCGCGTCGGCGAAGGAGTCGGTCACGGCGGCGAGCATGTTCCGCCCCGCCTCCGGTCCGGCGTGCCGGGCGGTCTCGGCGGCCACCGCGAGTCCGGCGCCCACCGATTCCTCCGCCGCGGCCAGGGCCTCGGCCGGGGCCCGGTCGCCGACCGTCTCGCGCAGCCGGTCGGTATAGGACCCGGCCAGTACCGAACCGAGCACGGCGATACCGAGGGAGCCGCCCAGCTCCAAGGAGGTGTCGTTGACCGCACCGCCGATACCGAGTTCCGATTCGGGGAACTCGCCCATGATCGCCTCGGTGCAGGGCGAGAGCGCGAGACCGTTGGCGAGGCCGAGCAGGATCAGCGGAAGCACCAGGTCGGCATAGCCGGAGGAGCCGTCGACCCGGGCGAAGAGGAGCAGCGCGGCGGTACCGCCGAGCATGCCCGCGGTGACCGTGACCCGCATCCCGAACCGGCGGGTGAGCACCCCGGTGAGCGCCGAGCCCGCGAAGACCGCGAGGGCCAGCGGGACCATCCGGACCCCGGTCTCCAGCGGGGTGAGGCCGAGGACGAACTGAAGGTACTGGGTGAGGAAGTAGAAGGCGCCGAAGACGGCGACGAAGAACAGCACCACGGCGAGGTTGGCGCCGGTGAAGCGGCGGCGCCTGAAGAGCCGGACGTTCAGCACCGGTTGGGGGTGGCGGAGTTCCCAGCCGATGAAGAGGGCGCAGCCGCCGACGGCGACGACGGTGGCGGTGACGACCTCGGGGGTCGCCCAGCCGAGGTGCGCGGCCTGGATCACGACATAGACCAGCGCCCCGATCCAGAGCACCGAGAGCGCTCCGCCGACCAGGTCGATCCGGCCGTAGTCGACGGCTTTGGAGGGCGGCACCAGGAGAAAGGCGCCGAGCACGGCCAGGGCGGCGACCGGGATGTTCATGGCGAAGGCGGAGGCCCAGCCGTACTGCTTCAGCAGAAGTCCGGCGACGAGCGGGCCGAGCGCGATGGCGACTCCGGCGGTGGCGCTCCACAGGATGATGGCCGTCACCCGTTCGGACCGGGGGAAGACGGCGGCCAGCAGGGAGAGGGTGGCGGGCATGATCATCGCGGCACCCGCCCCCATCACTGCCCGGGCGGCGATCACTCCGGTCGAGGTGTCGGCGAGGGCGCCCGCCAGCGATCCGGCGCCGAGGATCAGCAGCCCGGCGACGAGCGCGCCCCGCCTGCTGTACTTGTCCCCGACCGCGCCCAGGACCAGCATCAACGCGGCGTAGGGGACGGTGTATCCGTCGATGACCCATTGCAGGCCGGTGGGTGAGAGGGCCAGGTCGTCGATCATGTCGGGGGCGGCCACGGTCAACGAGGTGTTGGCCATCACGGCCAGCAGCAGGCTGAGGCAGAGCACGGCCAGCGCCCACCACCGCCGGCCGTAGGGCCGGTCCATCCGTTCCACGGGTTCGTTCGCCCAGAACGCCATGCTGAGGTCCTCTCGGCCCGCTGGATACGACGCGCTCCGGCCGATCGGCCGAACAAGGGGTCACCGGGTGTTTCCACGGCCCTCGGAAGGGACCGGGCACCGCGGCGCGGCGCCCGGGGCGGGTCCGCGGAGTCCCGCCCGGCCCGGGATCCGGGCGGACGGCACTGCTTCGCGGACATGCCCCGATCGGCGCGGGGTCGCGGTGGGGTCGGGAGCCGGCGGGCTCCCGAACGATCCCGCGAGGGCCCCCAGGGGGTGAGGGGGCCCTCGCGGGAAGGGGGACCGGGACGCGCTGCGTCCGTGTCCCCGCCGGAAAAAAGACCGACGCGATGAACTCTCGCGGGAGTTTTAAGCTCTAGGGTTAGTTACGACCTCTAGCAAAACATGGGTCCGGCGATCTGTCAACACTTCCTCACGCCGTGTCAACTCCCCCGGCGGAAGCGCCTTCCGGTGAACGGCCGGCTCACCGGACGGGCGGCTCGTAGGTCAGACCGTGGGTGGCGCACAGATCGCGCAGACACTCCTCGAAGACGGGCTCCAGGTCGATCCGGGCGAAGTCCAGCTGCCGCAGGACCTCCATGCAGAGGAGTCCGTAGAGCTTGATCCAGCCGGAGAGGAAGACATGCATCGCCTCGGGCGGCAGCAGCCCACCGGTCTCGTCGGCATAGCGGGCGAGCTGCTCGCGCAGGGCGAGCGGCAGATCCGCGGGGCCGGGGACGGGGAAGGGCGCGACGGCCCAGACGTCCACGATCAGATCGAAGAACACCCGCTCGAACGCCTGTCCGGAGCGGCGCCTCGGGGAGTCGTCGCCACGCTCATCGAACGGCGGCGCGGGGCTGGCGAACATCCAGGTGAACTCGGTGGAGTGGGTGGTGGCCCAGCCCCGCATGGCCCGGCAGGCGGCCAGCAGCCGGGCGCCGTGGGCGTCGGCCGGCTGGGCGTCCCGGGCCGCCACGATGGCCTCGGTCAGCTCGTCGTAGAAGTCGGCGATGACCGCCTCGACCAACTCGTCGTGACTGGCGTAGTAGCGGTAGACGGCGGGTCCGCTCATCCCCATCTCGCGGGCGACCGCGTTGATCGTCACGGCGGGCGGCCCCCCTTTGTTCAGCAGCCGCCGGACGGTCGCACGGATTTCCGCCAGAGTCGCCTGCCGACGCCGCGCCACCCGGCCTGTCGCTTGCGCTTGTGGAGTCATCCCGTCGCTCACCTCACGTCCATTGACACGGTAGACCATCTATGCTTAGTTAATGGCAGTTACTAAGGTTACAACTTGAAGCGTACGTCACTGTAACTTACATTACCGGAGAGGCCAATGCCGACGGCACCGCCGGACGCTCCGCCGTTGCGCGGGCCTCGCCGGACCACCGCTACGCCCGTCGCGATCGGCCGATGTCCGGTCCGTATCCGAGGAGGAAGGGCATATGTCGAACAGCCCGGCGCCGTCCACCGCCCGCCGCTCGCTCAACCCGCTGGACCGCTTCGCCAAGAACCGCAAGGACGGGGTGGTGATCGAGGCCGAGCTGGTCACCCCGACCATGAAGCGGGTGCGGATCGCCTGTGACCGGCTGGCGGACATGACCTTCGTACCCGGCCAGCACTTCCGGATCGAGATCAACGACCCGCTGTCGCTGTACGGCATCTTCCGCCCGAGCGAGACCCTGCGGACCTACTCCATCTGGGACTTCGACCAGGAGACCACGACCTTCGAGATCCGCGGTCATCTCTACGAGGGCGACGGCATCGGCCTGCGCTGGCTGCACGGGGTGAAGAAGGGGGACACGGTCCCCTTCTGGGGCCCGCTGGGCGATCTGGCCCTGACCCCCGACGCCCCGTACCACCTCTTCGCCGGGGACGAGACGGGGTCGGCGGCCTTCGGACCGCTGCTCCGGGCGCTCGGTCCCGACCAGAAGGTCTACGGGGTGCTGGAGAGCGAGACGCCCGACGACGACGTCCCCGTGCCCGGACCGCACACCCTGGGCCGGGTCCATCGCCGGGGCGCGTCGCCGGTGGCCTCGCGGGTACTGGCGGACGCGGTCGCCGCCCTCGACCTCCCCGACACCCCGGGCGTGGCCTATATCGCCGGTGAGGCCAGGACGGGCCAGGCGATCCGCAACTACCTGGTACAGGAACGGGGCTGGGAGCGGACCGCGATCACGGTGAAGCCGTTCTGGACCCCCGGCAAGAAGGGACTCCACCACTGAGCTCCCGGGAGACGACGACCGGCCCGTGCGCGGCACACTCGCCACGCACGGGCCGCCGAAGGGCCGCGGCGTACACCGCGCGGGGCGGTGGACAGACCGTCAGCGGCGCCGAAGACGCCGTGATATCCGCGGTGAGAACCGCCGCGGGCCGTCGGAAGGCTTACCGGAGGGCCGCCGGAACGACCGGAGGCCGTCAGATGCCCGGGGGCCGGCCGCCGGCCGCGGCGAGCACCTTTCCGACCCGCTCCAGTACGGGGGGCTCCAGCAGCGCCGTGAACGGATCGATCAGCCCGAAGAGCCGCAGACAGGCCAGGGCGACGGTGCTGTCGTGGGCAGCGGCGGCCTGGGCCCGGCCGACCACCTCATGGGCGGCCAGTACCTCGGGGGTGCGCTCGCCCTCGACGCCCGGGATGCTGAGATCGCTGATCAGCGTCATCTCCCAGACGTCGTCGATCACCTGGTCGGCCAGCTCCCGGAAGAACCCGAGCCCGTCCGGGGCCCCGGCGGTACCGGCCAGATGGCCGCGGAGTACGAGCGCTTCGAGGGCGGCGATCGTCATGCCCTGCCCGTAGCGGGGATTGACGCTCGCCACCGCGTCCCCGAGGACCAGCAGGCCCGCGGGGAAGTCCGCGAGCCGTTCGTAGCGCCGCCGCAGATTGGTGGGGAAGCGGTAGCGCGCCGGAGCGGTCAGCAGCTCCGCCTCCTGGAGCACCTCATGGGCGTCGGGCGCCTGGAGGGACTTGACGAAGTCGAGGAAGCCCTCGTGGTCGACGGGCGGATGGTCGCCGAGGACGCCGTACGCGGTCACCACGGTCCGGCCGCCCTCCACCCGGGCACAGCTGGCGCCGCGCGGCACTTCGGGCGAGGCCACCGTATTGATGGAGATATCGCCGTCGAACGCCTCGGGCTGGGTGCGGTAGAAGCAGGTCACATAGCCTATGTCGATCTTGTGCCGTTCCTCGGTGACCCGGGGCAGGCCCAGTTCCTCCAGCCAGACGGGGGTCCGCGAGCCGCGTCCCGTGGCGTCCACGACCAGATCGGCGTCCAGGGTCCGCTCCACTCCGTCCCGCAGCACCACCACTCCGGTCACCGCGCGGCGCTCCGGGTCGACCGCGGGCCGGACGACCGAGGTCCCCCCGCACAGTTCGACGCCGGGCAGGGCGGCCAGCCGCCGCCGGAGGTGGTACTCCCGGAACGGCCGGGTGCAGGTGACGGTGGTGAGCCCGGACTCGGACCGGCTCAGGGTCCGGCCGCCGACTATCCAGCGGGCGTCCCGGGCGATATCGCCCAGCGGCGCGCCCGCCGCGACCAGTTCGGCGCCCAGTCCCGGGAAGAGTTCCTCCATGATCTGGTGGCCCCGGGCCAGGGCGTCGTGGGAGTGGCCGCCCTGGGGGACGCCCCGGCGTCCGGCGGGCGGTCCGTCCAGCGGATCCCGGTCGACGACGGTGACCCGGCCGTAGAAGTCCGTCAGGACACGGGCGGCCAGCAGACCGGCGACCCCGGCGCCCAGGACGATCGCGTGCCGTTCCCTCTCGAATTCCATGTCACCAGCTCCTCCTGTGCGCGGGCGCGGAATGCGTCCGAGGAGGGAAAGGTACGCAGCACGCGGCATCACCCGATCACTGGCTGATAATCGACCCTCCGGCGCCTCTGAAATGCGGGGTTACCGGGGCATGACTGCTCGCCCGTATCGTGCGGCGAAAGTAATCCGACCGTCATTCGGCACATCGGAACAGCGGAGGACCGGAATGAGCGCAGCGTCCCCTGATATCGACCTCACCGAACCTCATCTCGGCGAGATGCTGGCCACGGCGGGGCTGGACGTCGAATACGTCCGGGCCGACGGGAACACCCTCTTCCGCCGTGCGGACGACGGCACCGAGGTACCCGTCGTCGATTTCGCGGGTGGTTACGGATCCCTGATCTTCGGTCATCACCATCCGGAGATCGTCGGGGCGCTGCGGGCGGCGCTGGACGCCGGGACCCCGGTCTACGCGCAGTTCTCCCGGCATCCGATCGCGAACCGGGTGGCGGCCCGGCTCAATGACATCCTGCGGCGGGACGCCGGAGCCACCGAGCCGTACTACACCACCTTCGCGAGTACCGGCGCCGAGGCGATCGAGGCGGCGGTCAAGCACGCCGAGTTCGACCGGTCGATCCGGGCGGCGACGCTGCTCGGGGAGATCGAGGCACGGGTGGAGGCGGCGGGGGCGGCGGTCCGGTCCGGGGACGCGGTCGTGGCGGAGTCCGCGTACGCGGCGCTGGGGGTCGCGCCCGGGACGGACGGGACCGGTTTCGACGCGCTGGTGGCGGAGGTCTCCCGGCACAACGCCCGGACGGCGGCCCGGCCGCCGGTCTTCCTCGCCCTGGAGGGCTCCTTCCACGGAAAGCTGGTCGGCAGCGTCCAGTTCACCCATAACGCGGGATTCCGTACCGCCTTCTCGGCGCTGGCCGCACAGGCCGTCTTCGTCCCGTTCGACCGCCCGGAGGCGCTGGCGAAGACCGTGGAGGAGGAGCGGGCCCGGATCTGGGACGTGGTGGTACGGGACGGCCGGGTCGAGGTCGAGCAGCGTGACTTCCCGGTGTTCTGCGCGTTCCTGATCGAGCCGATCCAGGGCGAGGGCGGGATCAGGGCCGTGACGGCGGAGACCGCGGCGGAGATCCAGCGGGTCACCGCCGAGGTGGACTGTCCGATCGTGATCGACGAGATCCAGACCGGTCTGGGGCGTACGGGCGCCTTTCTCGCCAGTGCGGCGATCGGTCTCCGCGGTGACTACTACGTCTTCTCCAAGAGCCTGGGCGGCGGACTGACCAAGAGCTCCGTGATGCTGGTGCGCCAGGCGCGCTACCGCAAGGAGTTCGAGCTGGTCCACAGCTCCACCTTCGCCAAGGACGGGCTGTCGTCGACGGTGGCGCTGAAGGTGCTGGAGCTGCTGGAGGCGGACGACGGCCTGGCCTACCGGCGGGCGACCGAGCGGGGCGAGCGGATCGCGGCGATGCTGCGGGGTGTCCGGGCCGACTTCCCGGAGGTGGTCGCGGACGTCCGGGGGCGCGGGCTGATGCTGGGGTTCGAGTTCCGGGACCAGTCGGGCAGTCCGTCCGGGCCGATCGCGACGCTGGCCCGGGACGGGGTGCTGGGATATCTGCTCTCCGGCTGGCTGCTGCGCCGGCACCGGATCCGGGCGCTGCCGACCGCGAGCGCCGTGCACACCCTGCGGTTCGCCCCGTCGATCGAGGTGAGCGACGAGGAGATCGACCAGCTGGAGGCGGGGCTGCGGGAGATCTGCGCGATCCTGCGCGACCGGGACGAGGCCGGGCTGTTCTCCTGACGGACGGCTGTACGGAAGGGGGGGCGGACCGGCCGGTCCGCCCCCTCTTTCTCGCCGTGTCGGGAGCCGGTACGGGCCCGCGCGCTGCCGGGCCCGTACCGCCGTGCTCAGGTGCGGCGGGCCGCCGGGATCACATAGCGGCTGAAGACGACGTCCCGCAGCACGTCGTCGCCGCCTTCGATGATGGAGACATGGCGCATATCGCGGACGAGTTTGCCGATCGGTGAATCGTCGGTGTAGCCGAGTCCGCCGAACATCTGGGAGGCGACCCCGGCGATCTCCCAGCCGGTCTGGCCGCAGAACATCTTCGCCGCCACCGCGGATTTCAGGGTCCCCAGCCGGAAGAAGACCTCGGCCGCGTCGGGGCGAGCCCGGATCTCGTCGTATTCGCGGGCCGCGGCCTCGCACTGGTTCTTCATCACGGTGATCTGCATTTCCATCTGGCCGAGTTTGGCCGCGAAAACGGGG
The DNA here is from genome assembly GCF_040641415.1 of Streptomyces sp. NPDC020875. Taxonomy (NCBI): domain Bacteria; kingdom Bacillati; phylum Actinomycetota; class Actinomycetes; order Kitasatosporales; family Streptomycetaceae; genus Streptomyces; species Streptomyces sp. NPDC020875. Next base: position 14,914 of record NZ_JBFADP010000092.1, read on the forward strand.
CTGGCCAGCAGGGTGGAGTCCCGGAACGGTTTGCTCTTCGCGTACTCCACACAGAGATCGCGCATCCGGCGGGCGATCCCGACCGCGGTGGTGGCGATCAGGATCCGGCTGGCGTTGAGCCCGATTTCCAGCAGTCGCAGTCCGGAGCCCTTCAGCCGGTTCGCGGCGGGGATCCGGCAGTTGTCCAGGATCACCCGGTAGGTGCCGGAGGCCCGGAGGCCGATCACGTCCCACCGTTTGTCGATGGCGACGCCGGGGGTGTCACGGGGCACGAGGACGGCCTGGAACTCGGTGGGGTCCTCGGCGGAGACCCCGATGACGACCAGGAAGTCGGCGAAGCCGGAGTTGGTGGAGAAGTACTTCTCGCCGGTGACGACGAGTTCGTCGCCGTCCCGGGCGATGGTGGTCTCGGATTTCGCCAGTTCGCTGCCGGCGCGTTCCTCGCTTCCCAGGGTGGCGCAGAAGGCGCCGCGTTTGCCCAGCGGCACCAGATGGCGTTCGGCCAGCTCCGGTGTGCCGTAGAGGTCGACCATGCTGGTGCCGAGGACGGAGATGAAGAGGGTGAAGGCGACTCCGGCGTCGTGGTAGGCGAGTTCATTGGTGATCTCGACGCTGTCGGCGAGGCCGAGGCCGAGGCCGCCGTACGCCTCGGGGAGCCACCAGTTGGCCAGTCCGGCGTCGCCGAACCTCTCGTACAGCGGTAAGGGCATCTCGTCGAGTGTGTCGAGGTTCGGCCGGGCTCCGGAGAGTTCTTCGGCGGTGAACTCCCGGACGCGCCGCAGCGGCTCCGTCATCTTCACGTCCTCGGTCGGGTTCGGTCGGCGGGGTTGCTCGGGCTGGTTCCGGTGAGTCCGGCGGTCACGGCCCGGGCGACGTCGGCCGCCCGGTCGGCGAGGTAGAAGTGCCCGCCGGGGAAGACCCGGACCTCGGTGGGCGCGGTGGTGTGCCGGGCCCAGGCCGCGGCGTCGGTGACCCGGACGAGCGGGTCGGCGTCCCCGGTGAGCACGGTGCAGGGCCGGTCCAGGGGCGGGCCGCCCGGCCACGTATAGCCGCGGAGGGCCCGGTAGTCGGCCCGCAGCGGTCCGAGGACCAGCTCCGTCAGTTCGGGGTCGTCGAGGACCAGTCCGCTGGTGCCGCCGAGTTCCCGGATCCGGGCCAGGAGGTCGGCGTCGCTGTCGAGCCGGTCGGACGGGACAGGTCCGACGACGGGGGCGGACCGGCCGGAGAGGAAGAGGTGTACGGGCCCGGGGCCGGTGAGCCGCCGGAGCCGGTCGGCGGTCTCGAAGGCGACCAGGGCGCCCATGCTGTGGCCGAACAGGGCGTACGGCAGGTCGGTGAGGGGCGCGAGGACCTCGGCGAGCCGGTCGGCGAGCCCGGGGATGTCGAGGGCCGGTTCCCGGCGGCGGTCCTGCCGTCCCGGGTACTGCACGCCGAGGGCGTCGACCCGGGGGGCGAGGGCGCGGGCCAGCGGGGTGAAGGCGCCCGCGGCGCCGCCCGCGTGCGGGAAGCAGATCAGCCGGACCTCGGGGGCGGTGGGTCCCGGCGGGGTCAGCCGTCGGAGCCAGGTGGCGTCGGGGGCCTTCGCGGCCCCGGCCGGTGCCCCGGTGAGGGGGTGCGCGGACATCAGTTCTCCGGGTCGGTGGTGGCGGTTTCGGTGGCGGTGTCCCTCAACGGGGACGGGGCCGTGGGCGGGGGCGGGAAGTAGCCGGCCGACGTGAAGAAGTCGGTATAGACGGCGAAGAGTTCCCGGTCCACCCGGGGGCAGACGATCCCGGTGCCCGCCAGGGCCTTCTCGGTGTCGGTGACGTCGAGCCGGGTACCGGGGGCGCCGTCGCGGGCCATCAGTTCGAAGGCGCCGTACAGCGGCAGCATGGCGTTCTCCCGGTCGGAGCGGACCAGTCCGGCCCAGTCGTCCCAGGGGAGGGTGTCGAGGCGGTGGCCGAGGGCGCGCAGATGGTCCACGCATTCGGCGAAGCCGGTGTCGTGCGGATTGGCGAGGTGGAAGGTGCGGTTCGCGGCCTCTTCCCGCCGGGAGAGGGCGAGCAGCGCCCCGCTGACGTAGTCGACGGGTACGAGTCCGAGCCGGCCGCCGATCCCTTCGGGTACGGCACCGGCCTGGAGGAGTCCCTTGAGGCTGAGCCAGACGAAGTCGCTGGTCTGGCAGGCGCCGTTGAGCTGGTCGCCGCAGACCACGTCGACCCGGTAGACGGAGACCGGGAGTCCGCGGTCGCGGGCGGTGTCGATGTTCCGCTCCGCGACCCATTTGCTCTGGACGTAGCCGGTGGGCAGGGCGGCGCCGGGGCCGGTCGGTTCGCCGGCCGTCCGGGGGGTGCCGGTGTCGGACGGGGCGAAGACGCCGACGGTGGAGACGTAGTGGAGGGGTACGGTCCGGTGGCGGGCGGCGAGCCTCAGCAGTTCGGTGGTGCCGGTGACATTGGCCGCCTTCAGCTCTTCGTACCGGTAGAGCCAGTTGACCTGGGCGGCGGCGTGGTAGACGGCGTCGACCCGGCGGGCGAGGTCGTCGAAGGCGGCTTCGCCGAGGCCGAGCCGGGGCGCGGCGAGATCGCCGACGACGATCCGCAGCCGGGTGTCGTCGACCTCGGTGATCCGGTACCAGTCGAGGTTGCGGCGGAGCCGGTCCCGGGCGTCGGTCTCGTCCCGGCCGCGGACCAGGACGTGGACGGTGGCCCGGGTGGTCCGCATCAGATCGCGGAGCAGGAAGGCGCCCAGGAAGCCGGTGACGCCGGTGACCAGGACCTCGTCGGGGTCGGTGGCGACGGTACGGATCTCGGCCGCCGGGACGATGTCGTCGGGGAGCCCGGTCTCGGCGTCGAAGTCGACGGTCTCCCGGGCGGTGGCGGGCAGTGTTTCGGAGCCGCTGTCGACCAGCACCGTACGGAGGTAGTCGGCGAGCCCGGCGGGGGTGGGCCGGTCGAAGACGACGGTGGCGGGGAGCCTGCGGCCGGTGGTGGTGCTCAGCCGGTTGCGGAGTTCGATGGAGGTCAGGGAGTCGAAGCCGAGGCTGGGGAAGGGCTGGTCGGGGCCGATACCGGAGGGGTCGGTATGGCCGAGTACGGTCGCGGCCTCGGCCCGGACCAGGCCGAGGACGAGCTTGCGCTGGTCGGCGGGGGCCAGTCCGTCGAGGCGTCCGGTGAGGGAGTCGAAGCCGTTGTCGATGTTCCGGGCGGTGTCGCGGACCGGGGTGCGCAGCAGTCCGGTGAGGACGGCGGGGAGCTGGGCGGGGCGGGCTCGGAGGGTGCCGAGGTCGACCGGGGTGGCGACCAGGACGGGGGTACGGAGCGCGAGGGCGGCGTCCAGCAGGGCGACGCCCCGGTCCTGCGGGATGGGCCGGAAGCCGCCCCGGGTCAGCCGGTCCAGGTCGGCCTCGCCCAGATGGCCGGTCATGCCGCCGTCCTGTTCCCACAGGCCCCAGGCGATGGAGGTGGCGGGGAGTCCGTCGGCGGCGCGGTGGGCGGCGAGCCCGTCGAGGTAGGCGTTGGCGGCGGCGTAGTTGGCCTGCCCGGCGCCGCCGATGACGCCCGCGACGGAGGAGAACAGGACGAAGGCCGACAGGTCGTGGCCGCGGGTGAGGTCGTGCAGATTCCACGCGGCGTCGGCCTTGGGGCGCAGTACGGTACGCAGCCGGTCGGCGGTCTGGTCGGCGATCAGGGCGTCGTCGAGGACACCGGCGGTGTGGACGACGGCGGTCAGCGGGCGGTCGGCGGGCCGGTCCGCGAGCAGCCGGGCGAGGGCTTCGCGGTCGGCGGCGTCGCAGGCGGCGATCTCGGCCTCGGCGCCCAGTTCGGCCAGTTCGGCGCGGAGGGCGGCGGCGCCCGGGGCGTCGGGGCCGCGCCGGCTGAGCAGCAGCATCCGCGTCACGCCGTGTGTCCGGGCGAGATGGCGGGCGACGAGGGAGCCGAGGGAGCCGGTACCGCCGGTGATCAGTACGGTGCCGTCGGGGTGCCAGCCCGGGCCGGATCCGGTGCCGGGCGCGGGCGGGTCCGTACGGCGCAGCCTGGGGACGGTGGCGTGTCCGGCGCGGAGGGCGGTCTGGGGTTCGCCGGAGGCGAGGACGGCGGCCAGGGCGGCCGACGACTCCGGGGTGCCGTCGAGGTCGACGAGCTGGATCCGGCCGGGTGCCTCGGTCTGGGCGGAGCGCAGCAGCCCCCAGAGGGCGGCGGCGCCGGGGTCGGTGACCCGGCCGTCGCCGGCGGGGACGGCGCCGTGGGTGACGGCCATCAGCCGGGTGTCGGCGAGCCGGTCGTCGGCGAGCCAGGCCCGTACGGTCTCCAGCGTTTCGGCCGTGGCGCGGTGGATCTCCTCGGGCGAGCCGCCGCCTTCGGGTGTGCGGTACGCGGTCACCACGGCGTCCAGCCCGGCCGCGCGGGCCGCCGCCGACGGTACGCCGTCGAGGGTGACGGCCCCGGGCAGGACCGGCGCGTTCCCCGGCAGGACGCCCCATCGGGGGGTGCCGGGCTCGGGCAGGGCGCGCGGGGTCCAGTCGATCCGGAAGAGGGCGTCGTGGGCGCGGGCCGCCGCGGTGTCCAGTTCCGCGGTGTCCACGGGGGTGAGGGTGATGGCGTCGGCGGTGGCGACCGGGCGTCCGGTGCGGTCGGCCGCGCGGAGGGCGTACACCCCGTCGGTGCCGGTGACCTCGGCCCGGATCGCGGTGGCGCCGGTGGCGTGCAGTCGTACGCCCGCCCAGTGGGTCACGGACGCCGCGAGGACCGGCGCCGGCCCCTGGGGCACGGTCTTGTCGGTACGGGCGGCGAGGCCGACGGCGGTGTCGACGAGGGCGGGGTGCAGGCCGAAGAGGTCGGCGTCGGCCCTGGCGGCGTCGGTGAGCCGCAGCTCGGCCCACAGGGTGTCACCGGCCCGCCAGACGCCCGTGATCTCGACGGGCTCGGCCTCGGCGGTTCCGCCGCCGGGCGGCGGTGGTACGTCGAGGGTCTCGGCGCCGGGCGGCGGCCAGGGGGCGGGATCGGCCCCGGGCGCGGTGGGTGAGGCGGTTTCGGTGGGTTCGGCGGTGAGCAGGCCGTGGGCGTGTACGGTCCACGCGGTGTCGACGGCGTCGGTACGGACGGCGAGGGTGACCGGGCGGTCGCCGTCGGCGCCGGGCGGTCCGACCCGTAGCTGGAGCTGGAGGCCGCCGTGTGCGGGGAGCGTCAGGGGGGCGGTGACGGTCAGTCCGGTGACGGTGGTGCAGCCGAACTCGTCACCGGCCCGGCGGGCGAGGTCGGCCAGTACGGCGTCCCGGACCCTGGCGTGTCCTTCGGACGGCCGGTGGACGAGCCGGGGATGGGTACGGGCGCCGATCCGTCCGGTGAGGATGGCCTCGTCGGTGCCCGCCGGATGGACGACGGCGCCGAGCAGTCCGTGGTCGGCGGAGCCGAGTCCGAGGCCGGGGGCGTCCTGGCGCTGGGTCTGGTTTCCGATCCAGTAGCGCTTGCGGTCGAAGGGATACGTCGGCAACTCCACCCCACCCCCCACCGCAGCGGGAACCCCACCCACCACAGCACCCCAGTC
>NZ_JBFADP010000093.1:0-19354 GCF_040641415.1 Streptomyces sp. NPDC020875
AGCAGTACGGAGACCGTGAACGTCAGCACCGTGACGGCGTACGCCGCCGGATGGCCCGCGTACGCCACCACCACACCGGCCACCGACGGCCCGACCTCGGAGGTGGTGGGCGGCCACCGGCCCGCACCGTTCCCGGCGACGTCCGCCGGCGGGCGGGCGGGGTCACGGACGGGAGACCGTGCTCGCCGGGTGAGCCGCCCAGTGAACCCACCGTGACGTTGCGACCGCGTTGCGGCCCGCCGAGGCCCGTTGCCGGACGCCCGGAAGCCGTACGGCTCACGTTCCGTAACCCCGTTCCCCGGCGCCGCGTTGGCGGGGCATGAAACCCCTCGGGCTCATCGGCCCCACCGGCCCCGTCTCCACCTCCGTCACCCTCGCGGTCGGCGCCGTACTCGCCCTCGCCGGTACGGTCGCCACGGCCTCCGCGGCCGTACCCGTCGCCCGCGCGCCCCAGACGCGGTACGTCGAGACCCAGCTCTTCTTCGGCACCGCCCGCCCCGACGGCGGACCCGAGGTCACCCCGCGCGAGTTCCGGGCCTTCCTCGACACCACGATCACCGGCCGCTTCCCGGCCGGACTGACCGTGCAGGAGGGCCGGGGTCAGTACCGCGATCGGTTCGGCGTGATCGAGTCCGAGCGCTCGTACGAGGTGATCCTGTTCTATCCCCGGTCGGCCGCCGGTGCCGCCGATACGGACATCGAGGAGATCCGCCACCTCTACAACCGCCGGTTCGCCCAGGAGCCGGTGGCCCGGGTCGACCAGGACGTCCGCGTCGATTTCTGACCGCTCGCGACCGGCGACCGCGCCCCGCGGCGGCGCTCGCGGGACAGGCGGGAACCCCCTGGTGGGGCGGTGTGCGACGGCGGGGCAGAATGCGGTCGTCGGCCGCGCCCCGCGGCCCGCCCGCCGAAGGAGCCGCCGCGTGTCCACCGCCCCGACCCCGCCCGAGCCCGGCGCGCCCGTACCGGACGATCCCGGGTTCGCCGCCCTCGACCGGCTTCCCGAAGCGCGCGAGGTGACCGTCCGCGCCGCGGGCCGGGACCTGCACATCACCCTGGACTCCGGCTACCGCGAGATCTCCGCCGAACCGGCCATCGACCGCGAGGGGTTCGCCGCTCTGCTGCCCCGGCTCCGGGCCCTCCTCGCCGACTTCGACACCGTCCGGGACCGGTCCACCGGCTATCTCTGGGAGTGGGGCGCGACGGGCGAAGAACCCCCCGGGGAACGGGCCGGCTTCCTCCGCGACATGGCCCCCACGACTCTCGCGATCACCAGCGCCGTCGAACTCGAACTCCACTACGAGGACATGAGCGGCACCCACCTGATGGAGGGCTACTGGGCGGTCGTCCGGCACGACGGCGCAATGCACCCCGTCGACGTCACCATCGAAGCCTGACCGGCCCGGCGGACGGCCCCGGCAACCCGTCGTTTCCCTCTCCGCGTCCCGACCTCCGGGGATACGATGCCGGGGCTCGGGCGGGGACTTTCGGGGTACACGGAAGCGGGGGACGCTGATGCGGGTATCGGTCACGGTCGACGACGGGCACGGCGGGGCCGGGAATCCGCTGGAACTCTTCCGCTGGCTCTCGATGGATCCGGACCTGAAGACCACCGCCCGGCTGACCCTCCGGCCCGCGCCGCCCGGACCCGGCGAGATGGGCGGCGCCTTCGAGATCGTCAGCGCCGTCCTCGGCCATACGCTGGCCCTGAGCGGTCTGGTGGTCGCCGTCGCCAACTGGCGGGCCACCCGGGGCGGCGACCGGGCCCCCGGGGTGAGGATCGAACGCGGCGGTGTGGTGGTCGAGGTCCGCGACGGCTCCCCGGAGACCGTCGAACGGATCACCCGCGCCCTGACCGCCGGAGCCGGCGGCGGGGAGCCGGACCCCGCTCCCGGGGACGACACCCCGGCCGCCCCCGGAGCGTCCGGCGCCCCCGATACCCCCGAAGCGCCGGACCCGTCCGACGGCGCTGACGGAAGGCCGGACCGACCGTGACGACGGCCGCCGTCTCCGATCCGGCAGCCTCCCGGGCCGTCCTCGTCGGCACCCACGACTACCGCCATCTGCCCCGGCTCCCCGCCGTGGAACGCAGCACGGCCGCGCTCTCCGAGGTCCTCGGCCACCCCCGGGTCTGGGGACTCCCGGCCGCCCGTCGCACCCTGCTGCCGCAGCCCGCCGACGCCCGGACCGTACTCGACGCCCTGGAGGAGGCCGCCGGGGCGGCCACCGACACGCTGTTCTTCTACTACGCGGGCCACGGGCTGATCGACCGGCACAACAACGAACTCGTCCTCACCCTGCCCGGCACCCGCCCCGACCGGCCCGATACGGGGTTGCGGTACGAGTACGTCCGCCGGGCCGTGCTCGACGCCCGGGTCACCGCCCGCCGCAAGGTCGTCGTCCTCGACTGCTGCTACAGCGGCCTGGCGATGTCGGGCGAGATGGCCTCGGCACCGCTCGGCAGCCGGATCGCCGACCACGCCCTGATCGAGGGGACGTTCCTGCTGACGGCCACCGCCGAGACCGTCAAGGCCCTCGCCCCGCCCGGTGAGCCGTACACCGCGTTCACCGGCGAACTGATCACTGTACTCGCCACCGGAGTCGAGAACGGCCCGGCACAGCTCGACATGGAGACCGTCTACCGGGAGACCCACCGCAGACTCACCGCCCGCGGCCGGCCCGCCCCGCAGCAGCGCAACCGCAACTTCGGCGCCCGGATCGCCCTGGCCCACAACACGGCCGTCCTGCCCGGCGCCGCCGACGGCGCGCTCACGGCCCTCGTGGCGCCCCGGACCCCGGCCGGGCGCGGCTCGCCCACCGCGCGGCGGGCCCTGATCGCCGCGGCCGGGGCCCTCGCCCTCGGCGGCGCGGGCGGAGTCTCCTGGCGGCTGCTGGCCGACGGGAAACGTGCCGCCGGGAACGGGGCCGCCGGACCCGCCCCCGGCAGCGGCAGCGGCCCGACCGGGTCGGCCCGCCCGTCCGCCTCCCCCTCCGCCGCCCCGTCCCCGTCCGGCTCGGCGTCGCCGTCGGCGTCCGCGTCCCGTTCGGCGTCGGCGAGCGCGGCCGGCCGCCCCGCCCCGGCCGGACGGCACAACCCCCGGCGGGGCCCCGGGCGCCGGAAGCCGACGCACAAATGGGACACCGTCTACGACGAGGGCGCCTATCACGCCCCGGCCCTGGTCGGCGGGGTGCTCTGGGTCGCGGGCGCCCTCGGCCGACTGGTCCCCACCGCCGCCTCGACCGGCAGCCCGACCGGAATCTACGAGACCGGCGGCAACAGTGTGCTGCCCCGCCCGGTGGCCGCCGACGGCGTCGTCTACGTCGGCGCGCAGCTCGGCCGCACCCTGCACGCCGTCGACGGCAGGACCGCCCGCCACAAATGGACCTTCCAGGCCGAAGGGGGCGTCAACTCGGAGGCCGCCGTCAGCGACGGCGGGGTCTTCGTCAACTGCTTCAGCGGTGTGCTGTACGGGCTCGACGCCGCGAACGGCGCCAAGCGCTGGTCCTACCGCTTCAGCACGGCCTCCGCCTTACCCTGCGCCGCGGCCGGTGGCCGGGTCTTCATCACCGAGGGGGACATCGTCGCCGGGGAAGCCGCCTTCGTCCGCGCCGTCCGTGCCCGCGACGGCCGCCTGCTGTGGCGCGGCGGCTCGTTCGAAGGCACCTACGCCCACCCGGCCGTCCACGGGGACACCCTGATCGTCAGCACGTGGGAGGTCGGGCTGACGGCCTTCGCCGCTGCCGACGGCGCCCACCGGTGGACGTACAGGATGGGGAGCCCCGGTGTCGCGGGCCCGGTCACTGTCGCCGGGAACACCGCCTACTTCGGCGCCCCCGACGGGCTGCACGCCGTCGACGCCCGTACCGGCCGGAGACGCTGGCGGGCGGACGTGGCGGGCGCGGGCCGGGTCGCCGTGGTGAACGGTGTCGTCATCACCGGCGGCGACTCCCGGCTGCGCGGATTCGACGACGCGTCGGGCGCCCCGCTGTGGCAGGCCGACCTCGGCGGCGAAGTGGACGACCCCTTGGTCGCCGACGGTGTCGTCTACGCCCTGAGCGGCGGCAAGAAGCTGACCGCCCTCACCCTCTGACCGTCCGCCGCCCGGCCCGCCCCGCGCCGGGCCGGGCGGCTGGAACGGCTCCGCCACGGGACCGTACGATCGGGGCTCCGACGTGAGGGGGCCCGTGGACATCAGCCGGCTGAGCAATCCGTACGACTTCCGCAACCCGGTGCGCGACGCCGCGCACTTCGCCGGGCGGGGCGCGGAGACGGCGACCGTCCGCTACCAGCTGGCCCAGGCCGGGGTCGGCAGACCCTCGGTCTGCGTGGTGCTGCACGGACAGCGCGCCGCGGGCAAGACGAGCCTGCTCAACGCCATCGACCGGATGGCCCGCGAGGACGGCCGCACCACCGTACGCATCGAGCTCCTCGACGGCGACGGCGAACCCGTCGCCTTCTTCCGCAAGCTCTACGAGGAAACCGCCGTGGCCGTCGCCGACGCGCTCGCGGCACCGGACGGCACCGCGCCGTTCGACCTGCCCGCGGTCCGCCGGGTGATGCACGGAGCCGTTCCCGAGCCCGGCGACCCCTGGCAGTTCCCGGAGGCCGTCGCCCTCGCCGGACCCACCGGACCCGTACCGGAGGCCGCGCTCCGTGCCGACCTCGCCCGGATCGTCGGCCTCCTCGGCCACCCCCTGGTCCTCCTCGTCGACGAGGCCCAGGTGATGGCGGCCGACGCCCGCGTCCTGTCCGCCCTGCGCTTCCTCACCAGCCGGGTCGACGGACTCGTCCTCGTCCTGGCCGGGACGTCCGGTCTCATCGACCAGATCCGCGACGTCCACGCCCAGATCCTCCGGCAGTTCAAGGAGATCGAGGTCCGGCGGTTCACCACCCACGAGGAGGTCTACGACTGCGTGGTCCGCCCGCTGCGGGCGATCGGACTGCCCACCGCCCTGGCGCCCGCGCCGATGGCCGCCGAACTGATGCACCTCACCGGCGGCAATCCGTACGAGATCCAGCTCTACTGCCATGAGATCTTCGCCCGCTGGCAGCGCGGCCTGACCGACTCCCTCCAGCTGACGGCCGAGGTCGTCGAGGCCATCCGGGCCCAGCTGGAGACCGGCCGTGACCTGATGGAACGGCCCCTGATCCGCGCGGTCCGGGCGATGGACACCCAACAGCTCATCGCCTTCAACATCCTCACCTCCGCCCTCGGCGACGGCACCGCCGACCAGGTCTGGTTCGCCCATGTCCTCGGCGGCCCGCCGCAGATCACCCGGTCCGTCTACGACAACTGCCGGGCCCGGCTGGTGGCCGACGGCATCCTGGCCGACACCGAGGTCATCGACTTCGCCGTGGAGACCGAACTCCTCGACGAGATCTACGCCCGCGCCTGGACCGCCGGACGCCTCCCGGCCTCCCCGCACCCCCAGCACGCGCAGATCACCTCACGCGGCGGGCTGCGCGCCCTGCTCGTCAACCGGATCCTGAAACTGCTGCACTCCTTCTCCGACCCGGGCCCGCTGCGGATCCTGCCGACCTGCTGCCCCGCGATGTCCGCGGACGACGTGGAACGCAACTTCGCCGCCCTGGAGAACCTGCCCGACCAGGGCCCCGACGCCACCCCCACCGTCGATATGGCGCACTCCGCGATCCTGCGCGCCGGGGAGCCCCGCGCCCTCGACCTGACCTCCGTACGGTGCGGCTTCGGCGAACTCGCCGTCGAACGGTGGCTGTACGCCGCCGACCACCAGGACGTCGAGCTGACCGAACGGCCCGAGTACGCCGAGGCCCTGGCACGGATCGAGGGCGCGGGCGGTCGGCTCACCGCCGACCGGGTTCGGATCCCGCTCCGCAGCAGGCCCGCCGACCAGTGGCTGGCCCGGGCCTCCGGACGGCTCCGCCGCGACCTGGCGGACAACCACGTCTCCACCGCGTACGACCGCTACGCCGCCGCCGACCGCGACGGAGCCCTCCGCCACTTCCGGCTCGCCTTCGACCTGATCCCCGACTGGGAGCAGGCCAACAGCGTGCTCTATCTCTCCCTGGTCGCGGGCGATGTGCCCGAGGCCCTGACCTGGGGCGGACGCGCCCACGATCTGGCCTCCCACCCCATCGACCGGGCCCTGAGCACTTACAACTGGGCCATGGCCCGGCTGCTCGACGGCGACCCCGGCCGGGCGGGCGACCTGCTGGCACGCGCCGCCGCCGAACTGGAGGCCCTGAGCGTCACCGGGCAGATGATGGAGTATCTGCTGCGGCCCGACCCGGCCGCCCCCCGGAGCCTGCGCGAGGAGCGGGAGGTCGATCTGTACGAGGCGGTCTGCTCCGCCCAGGAGACGCTTGGACTTCCGCCGGGCGGTGGCACGGCCTCCGCCGCCCCCGCCCCCTCGATCGATCCCCCGGTCGCCCAGGCTGCCGACGGCACCGCCCCCGAACCGGTGCCCGCGACGCCCGTCGTCCTCGCCGTGGCGACCGAATGGTCCTCGTCGCACGGCGGCCTCAGCACCTTCAACCGCGAACTCTGCCGGGCCCTGCGGGCCTCCGGCGCCGAGGTGTACTGCGTCGTCCTCGACGTCACCCCTGCCGAACGCGAGCAGGCCGACAAGGCGGGCGTCGTCCTCCTCCCGGCCCGCCGGGTGCCGGGCGGCTCGGACGATCTACGGCTCGCGGCCCGCCCCGAACTCCCGGAAGGCACCGTCCCCGACCTGATCGTCGGCCACGGCCGGATCACCGGCCCCGCCGCCCAGCGGTTGACCCTGGACTTCTTTCCCAACGCCCGACGGCTGCACATCGTCCATATGGCGCCGGACGAGATCGAATGGCACAAGCGGGGCCGTGACGTCGACGCGGGCCGCCGCGCGGCCGAACGCACCGGCATCGAACGCCAGCTGGGCAGCGGGGCGCACCGGGTCGTCGCCGTCGGCCCCCGGCTGCACGACCAGTACCAGGCCGAGTTCACGAACGTGCCCCGCACCCCGCTCCGGCTCGACCCCGGCTTCGACGGCGGAACCCGGGCCGAAGGCCCCCGCACCCCGCCCGGCGGTTCGACCTGGCGGGTGCTGCTCCTCGGCCGGACCGACGACGCCGAACTCAAAGGCGTCCGGCTGGCTGCGGCCGCCTGCGGCCGGGTCGACCGCTGGGTCCGCGACGACCAGTCCGGGCGGGTCCGGCTGGTGGTCCGGGGCGCCCCGCCCGGCACATCGGAGGACCAGCAGGCCGAGATCAGCGGCTGGTCCGGCTCGACGATGATGAATGTGACCGTCCGCGAGTACACGGCCGAGGAGGAGGCGATCGCCCACGACCTGGACGCGGCGAGCCTGGTCCTGATGCCCTCCCGTACCGAAGGATTCGGACTGGTCGGCGCGGAGGCGATCGCCCGCGGCGTCCCCGTCCTGGTCAGCGGCGAGAGCGGACTCGGCGAACTGCTGCGCGAGACGGTGGAGCCGCAGATGGCCGGACGGTTCGTGGTCCCCGTCACCGGCAACTATGACACCGACACCGAGACCTGGGCGCGCGCCGTCGAACGGGTCCTGCGCGACCGCGAGAACGCCTTCCGGCGAGTGGCGGAACTGCGCGATGCCCTGACCCGCAGCAAGCCCTGGGCCGCGGCGGCGGAGGCGATCCTCGCGGAAGCCGCGGACAGCCACTGACATTCCGGCACCGGCGGCCCGGGTCCACGGAGAATCGGACCACAGGGCCGCCTCGGGCCGGTGAGGGCCACCCTCGGCTCGTCCCGCGCCGAGAAGCGGAGGGGTGAGGCGTTTCGCCCTCTACCGACCCGGGCCGGACCCTGGTACTCGGCCCGCTGGCCATGGCGGCGGCCTTCCTGCTGCTGCACCGGCCGGGCCCGAACCACCCGGTTCCGTCGCGGGATACGCGCTGGTGGAACGCCGGAGGATGTTCGAGGATCGGGGGGTGAACAGCACCGAACTCACCCATATAGCGGCCCCCGAGGGTGTCGCCCCCGGCAACGGCTACTCCCAGGTCGTCACCGGCACCGGACGGCTGGTCGTGATCTCCGGCCAGGTCGCCCTGGACGAGAACGGCGAACTCGTCGGCCCGGACGACCCGGACGCCCAGGCCCGCCGGATCTTCGAGAACCTGAGCCGCTGTCTCGCGGCGGCCGGGGCGAACTTCGACGATGTCGTCAAACTCACCTTCTTCGTCACCGACACCGGCCAGCTGCCCGCCCTGCGCGCGGCCCGCGACGCCTATGTGGACACCGCCCGCCCGCCCGCGAGTTCGGCGGTCCGGGTGGCCGGGCTCTTCCGGCCCGACATCCTGATGGAGGTCGAGGCGCTGGCGCTGACCGCGCCGTCGGACGGATGACGACCACGGCCGCGGGCCGGGCCGGACAGGGGCCGCCTTCGCGGTGGCCCCCGCCGCCGGACCCGTACCGGCGGCCGTCAGCCGTCCCGGTCACTGCGCGGGCAGCTCGATGATGTCGCCGTTCTCGTCGAGGGTATGGGTCCGCCAGTAGACGTCCCACCGGTCGTCGACATGGCGGGGGACCTTCCCCTCGGGGTAGCGAGCCCAGCCCTCGTCCGGTTCCTCGCCGTCCTGGACGCAGGCCGAGCCGTGGTCGCCGACGGCCAGTACCGGGTACTCGGCGCCGCCGCACACCGCCTCCTTCAGCAGGGAGCCGCAGCCGGTCAGGGCGGTGAGGGCGACGGCCGTCGAGACGGCAGCCAGTGCGGTGGTGGCGATCCGGCGGCGGATCGGTCGGGCTGCGGGCACGGCTTCGGGCTCCTGTCGTCGCGGTACGCGATCCACTCTCGGGTCTCGCGCGGTACGCCGCCTGAGTACCCGTACTCATCCGGTCTCCATACCGGTGCCGGGTGCCGGGTGCCCGGAGTGAGGGCCGCCGGGGAGGGCGGGTTCAGTCCCGGGCGTCCGCCGCGGCCAGGATCGCCGCCAGGTCGAGCTTGCCCATGGCGAGCATCGCCCGCATCCCGCGGTCCCGCCTGGCCGGGTCGGGATCGTCGAGCAGCTCGTCCATCCCGCGCGGCACCACCTGCCAGGACAGCCCGTACTTGTCCTTCAGCCAGCCGCACGGCCCCTCCTGACCGCCGTCGGCGGTGAGCGCCGCCCAGAAGTAGTCCACCTCCGCCTGGTCCTCGCACTCGATCAGCAGGGAGACGGCCTCGTCGAAGGTGAACTCGGGTCCGCCGTTGATGGCGGTGAACCGCTCGCCGTCGAGTTCGAAGTCCACGGTGAGTACGGTGCCCGCGGCACGGGGTCCGGCCTCCCCGTAGTGGGTGACGCGGGTGATACGGGAGCGGGGGAAGACCGAACAGTAGAACTCCGCCGCTTCCTTTCCCTGGGTGTCGAACCAGAGGTTCGGGATGATCCGGGGCATGGCATGCGCTCCTGGTTGTGGGCGCGGTGGTCGCCGCGCGGTGCCCGGACCCGTCCGACGTCCGGGCGGGCCCCTCAGGAGGATGGACCCGCCGTGCCGCCGGAAATCATCGCGGCGGCGGAGTACGCCCGCCCGCCGGGGCTCCGCCGCCCGGGTGGCCGAGCGCCGGGCGGCGGAAGGGGCCGGGCCCGGGGCGTACACCCCGGGCCCGGCGTCGTACCGCTTCCGCCCGTGTCCGGCGGATCGGATTCGGATCGGATTCGGGTCAGATGCCGAAGGCGGCCGGATAGCCGACGGCGCCGGTCGGCGCGGGGCGCCCGGGGTCGAGCGTCAGCGCCATGAACGCCTCGTCCGGTACGTCGAACGGGGCGGTGATCCCGAACCGGGAGGCGGGCACGAAGCCGAACCGGGGGTAGTAGCCGGGGTGGCCGAGTACGACCACGGTCTGCTCGCCGAGGGCGCGCGCGGCGTCCAGGGCGGCCCGGACGGCGGCGCCCCCGGCGCCCTGCCGCTGGAAGCCGGGGAGCACCGCGCAGGGCGCCAGGGCGAGGGCGGGTTCGGTGCCGATCAGACAGCGGGTCAGCAGGGCGTGCCCGGCGGGCCTGCCGTCGGGGTCGACCGAGAGCAGGGAGAGCCCGTCGATCCATGCCCCGGGGTCGGCCCGCAGCGCGTCCACCAGATCGGCCTCGGCGGGCGTGGGGAAGGCGGCGAGATTGATCTCGCGTACGGCGGCGATGTCGCCGGCGGTCTCCGGACGGGTGGTCCAGTCGGTCATGGCGGATGTTCCGTTCTCGGGTTCGGGGCGCAGGACGTAGCCCGCGTAGTGGTAGTCGGTGCCGTGGTCCCGGCGTACGGCGATCTCCCCGCGCGTCGCGGCGAGGGCCTCGGTCATACCGGGCAGCTCCGGATCCGCGGTGGCGGCGCGCCGGGCGAGGGGCGTGTAGTACTCGTCCCACCAGTCGCCGTCGGGCAACTGGATTCCGGCGGTGATCCGGTAGCCCGCCGCGCGGGCCGCGCCGGTGTTCGCGGCCCGGTCGCGGAGCGGATAGACCGGGTCCCAGAAGGCGCGGGCGCCGGGGGCGGGGTCGGGAACCGACCACTCGATCTCGGTGACGACCAGGACGCCCCCGGGGGCGAGCAGCCGTCGCCAGGCGCGCAGGGCGTTGTCGAAGCCGACGGCGTAGGCCGAGCCCTCGGCCCAGATCAGATCGAACGAGCCGTCAGGGCAGGGGAGTTCCACCATCGACCGGTGGACGGCGGTGATCCGGTCGGTCAGGCCGCGCCGGGCCGCCTCGCCCTCCAGCTCGCGCAGGAAGGGGTGGTGCAGATCGACCGCGACGACATGACCGCCGGTGGCCTCGGCCAGGAGCAGCGCCGAACGGCCGGGGCCGCAGCCCGCGTCGAGGACGCGGGGCCGGTCGGGCAGCGGCCCGGCCAGCTCCAGCAGCCGCCGGGTGGTGGCGTCGGAGCCGGGCGCCTGCCGGGGGAGTCCGCGGTGCAGGGAGAGAAGGGCGTCGGTCACGGGATCGGCGCCGCCGGACGGCGACGACGAGGAAGCCGACGACGCGGCAGAAGAAGAGGACAACGTAAGACCCTTGGGAAAGGGGCCGGGAGAGTCCGCACACGCCAGCGCCGCGCCGAGGAACCGTACCGGAGCACGGGGGAGCGGGGAGGTGTGGGATCAGACCGCGGCCAGGAGGATGAGGATGCTGGTCCGGGCGCTGTTCATGACAGCGGCCTCGATGACAGTCATCGACTCACCTCCCTCTCGGTCCCACGCGGCCGGACGGAACGCCGACGCGGCCCACACCGTAACACGGGCAGCCGGTCCCGGCCCCGGTTCGCCGGACCCGGGACCGGCCACCTGGCCGGGGCGCACGCGGCGTACGCCCCCGCTCCCGCCCCGCCGCCGGTACGGGGCGACCCCCGGCCGCCGCCCCGGGCCGCGACCGGATCGGGGTCGCCCGTCGGGAGCCGGGGCCCGCGGTGTCCGGTGTGTGCCGCGAGGGCGGCGGCGAGGGGCTCCGTAGGGGCCGGGGGAGGGGAGGTTGCCCCCGTACGGGACCGTCCGGGAACCTCGACGACGGCACGCGGGGATCCGTCCGCCATGGTCGAGGGCCGCCGGGGAGTGCCCGCGTGTCGGACTTCGCGTGCCGGGGGACGGTCCGGAGCCCGACCCGGGCGGCGCGCCTGCGGGGGCGTGACCGGACGGCCCCGGGGGCCCGGATCGCCGGTCAGTCGAGGACGGCGCTCGCCTCGATCTCGACCAGCAGGTCGGGGGTCGCGAGCGACTGGACGCCGATCAGGGTGGCGGGCGGGTACGGGCGCTCGCCCAGGGCTTCGGCCGCCCGGTCGATCCCGGCCAGGAGTTCGGGCATCCGGTCGACGCTCCAGCCGACGACGTAGAAGGTGAGCCGGGTGACGTCGGCGAAGGAACCGCCCGCCGCCGCGAGGGCGATCCCGACATTGAGATAGGCCCGTTCGACCTGGGCGGTCAGATCGCCGGGGCCGACGGTGTTCCCGTCGGCGTCATGGGCGACCTGTCCGGCGACGAGGACCATGCGGCTGCCGGACGCGATCGCCACCTGCCGGTAGACGTCGACGGTGGGCAGCCCGTCCGGATTGACGAGGGTGACGGCCATGGCACTCCTTGAGGTGGGCATGACACTACCCCGGGAGGGGGTGTGCCGCCCTGTGGTTACTGATGGATACCTGGTCACCATAGGAGAGCGGAGGAGTCGGGGGAAGAACGCACTTTTCCGTTACCTGGGCACCGTTCGGTGACCACGGGGGCGACCGGAGCCCGCCCCGCCCCGGCCCGGCCGCGTCGCGCGAGCGATGCCCGGCGCCGGGGTGCTCGACGACACGACCACGACGATCCGCCGGAGCGTCGTCCTCTTCTTCGCCCCGGCCCGTACCGCCCCCGGCCCCGCCGAGGGCGGACGCGGGCCCGGTCTCGTACCCCCGGCTACGCCGCCGTGCGCTCGCCCGACGTGCGGGCGTACGCGCCGGGTGTGCGGCCGAAGTGCTTGCGGAACGCCAGGATGTAGCCGTTGGTGCTGACGAAACCGACCCGGGACGCGACCGTACCCACCAACTGCCCCTCCGCCAGCAGCTCCAGCGACCGGTTCAGCCGGAGCCGGGTACGCCACTCCGAGAACGCGATCCCGGTCTCCGCGCGGAACGCCCGCCGCAGCGTCGTCGAACTGGTGTAGAGCGCCCGGGCCCACTCGTCGGCCGTGCGCGGATCGTCGGGGCGCCGCAGCAGACCGTCCGCCACCGCCCGCGCCGGTTCGCTGATGGGGCACGGCAGTGGCAGCCGGTCCGCGGGGCCCGCCGTCAGCTCGGCGAAGAGCGCGTCGTCGTCGGGCGCCGAGCCGTGCTCCCGCATCCGGGCCAGCAGCGCCCGCCGCCGGGCCGTGCCCACGGCCACCGCCGTCGCGCCCCGGTACGGCAGCCGGTACCGGCCGCTGTCGAAGGTCTCGCTCACCACCAGCGCGTCCGGGTCGAACCGGGCGCTGTGCGGCAGGCCCGCGGGCAGCCACAACCCGGTCGACGGCGTCACCTCGTACTCCGTACCGAGTGCCGAGGCCGTGACGACGATCCGCCCCAGCGGGACATGGAGGAACTGGTGGTAGTCGTGGACATGGGTGGGATGCCCGCCCACGGTGATGAACTCGTCGTCCACCGGCCCCGGATCCCGCCGCCGCGCGGCGGGCGACCGCTCCCCGGTCCGTGGTCCCCGTACCGCCCGTGCGGTGGTCCCCTGCGTCATTCCCGCCCCCAGATCGCGGGGCCCTTCGACCGACCCCTGAGTGTGAGTCATCCGCCTCCGGCTTGGATCGCCGTGCGGCAAGTAAGGGTAGCCTAACCTTCGATTCGCAGAACGAGGAGCCGAGCCACCCATGAGATCCCCGTCCCCGCCGGTGACAGCGCATCCGCCACCGGCAAGGACCCGCCTCTCCCGAGGCGCCGCCGTCACCGCACTCGCCTTCGCCGCGGTCGCGGCCACCCTGATCGCCGGGATCGGGCTCGGTGCCCGGGACATCTCCGTCACCGAGATCGTCCGGATCCTGTTCGACCACGGCGACCAGTCCTACAACGCCCAGGTCCTGTGGACCGAACGCATCCCCAGGACCCTGCTGGGGCTGCTGGTCGGCGCCGCGCTCGGCGCCTCCGGGCTGGTGATGCAGGCCCTGACCATGAACCCGCTCGCCGACCCGGGGATCCTCGGGATCGAGCAGGGCGCGGCCATGTTCGTGGTCCTCGGCATCACCTTCCTCGGTGTCACCGGGGTCCACGGCTACTTCTGGCTGGCCCTCGCCGGCTCCGGAGTCGTGGCCGTACTGGTCTATCTCATCGGCACCCGCACCAACGCGGGGAGTTCGACGATCGGACTCGTCCTCGCCGGGGTCGCCCTCGGCGCCGTGATGTCGTCCCTGATCACCCTGATGGTGATCCGTGACACCGCCGTCTACGCCAATCTGCGGTTCTGGTCCATCGGCCAGCTCACCGGACGGGGCAAGATGCTCGACGAGGTACTGCCCTTCGCCGGCGTCGCCCTGGTCCTGGCGCTCTTCCTCGGCCGTACCCTCAACATCCTCAGCCTGGGCGACGACACCGCCCGCGGACTCGGCGTCCGGGTCGAACGCGCCCGGCTCGCCTCCGCCGCCGTGGCGGTCCTGCTCTGCGCCGCCGCCACCGCCGCCGTCGGACCCGTCGCCTTCGTCGGACTGGTCGCCGCTCACTGCGCCCGGATGCTGACCGGACCCGACCACCGCTGGTCGCTACCGCTCTCCATGGCCGTCGGCGCGGTACTCCTCACCGGCGCCGACATCGCGGGACGGCTCGTCATCGACCACGGAGAGATCCAGGTCGGAGTGATGACGGCCGCCGTCGGCACCCCCTTCTTCGTCTGGCTGGCCCGCCGCCGGAACCTGGTGCGGATGTGATGACGACCGTACTCGTGAAGAGGCCCGAACCGGCCCGCGCCACCGACCGGACCGCCGCCCTGCTCCGCGCCGGGCGCAGACGCCGCAACCGCAGGGCCACGGTCATCGCGGCCGGGCTCGCCGTACTGCTGGTCGCCCTGCTCACCGCCTCCGTACTGCTCGGCGGCATCGGCCGGGTCGACCCCGCCGACGTCCTCCCCGCGGCCTTCGGACTGCGGACCGGACTCGCCGACTACATGATCTTCCAGCTGCGGGTGCCCCGCGCCCTGGCCGCCCTGTTCGCCGGTGCGCTCTTCGGTCTCGCCGGAGCGATCTACCAGCGACTCATCCGCAACCCGCTGGCCACCCCGGACATCGTCGGCATCTCGGCGGGCGCCGCCGCCGGCGCCACCACCGTCCTGCTCTACGCCCCCGGAGCCTTCGCCCTGGGCGCGCCGGTCGCCGCCGTCACCGGATCCGTCGTCCTGCTCGGCGCCGTCTACCTCCTGAGCTACCGGGGCGGCATCGACACCTACCGCCTGGTCCTCGTCGGTATCGGACTGAGCGGGGTCTGCACGGCGTACACCAACTATCTGTTCACCCTCGCCGACGAACAGAGCATCGCCATCGCCGCCCGGTGGATGATCGGCAGCGTCGCCGCCGCCGACTGGGAGGGCGTCACGACCCTCACCGTCGGACTCGTCGTCTGCGCGGGCGCCACCGCCCTGCTCTACCGGCCGCTCAGCGGACTGACCCTCGGGGACCAGCTCGCCACCGGCCTGGGCACCAAGGTCGCCAGGACCCGGGTCGGCGTCCTGCTCGTCGGCGCCGCCGCCGCGGCCCTCGCCACCAGCGTCGTGGGCCCCATCGGCTTCGTCTCCCTGATCGCCGGACCGATCGCCCAGCGGCTGGTCGGCGAGGAACGGGCGATCGCGCTCGCCCCGCCCGTCGGCGCCGTCATCGTCCTCGCCGCCGACGTCCTCGCCCGGCACGCCCCCGTCATCAGCCCGGTACCCACCGGGGTCCTCACCGCGCTGCTCGGAGCGCCCTACTTCGTCTGGCTGATCCTTCGGCGCGGACCGGGAGCCACCCCGTGAACCCACAGACCGCCACCACCCCCGCCCCGGCGCCCGCCGTCGAGGCCCATGACGTCAGCGCCGGATACGGCGACGCCCGGGTCATCGACGGACTGTCGCTGCGGATCGAGAAGGGGAAGATCACCGCCCTCGTCGGCCCCAACGCCTGCGGCAAGTCGACCCTGCTGAAGTCGATCGCCCGGCTGATGCCGATCGCGGCCGGATCCGTCCTCCTGGAAGGCGCCGACATCCACGCCCTGCCCACCCGCGAGGTGGCCCGCAGGCTCGGTGTGCTGCCGCAGTCCCCGATCGCGCCGGAGAGCATCACCGTCGGCGACCTGGTCCGGCGGGGCCGCCATCCGCACCGCAGGTTCGGACAGCGCGGCACCGCCGAGGACGACCGGATCGTCGCCGAGGCGCTGCACGCGACGGGCACCGCCGAACTGCTCGAACGGCCCGTCGACCAGCTCTCCGGCGGCCAGCGCCAACGGGTCTGGATCGCCCTGGCACTCGCCCAGGACACCCCGACCCTCCTTCTCGACGAGCCCACCACCTATCTGGACATCGCGCACCAGATCGAGGTGATGGACCTGCTGGCCGAACTCAACGAGGAGACCGGCAAGACCATCGTGCTCGTCTCCCACGACCTCAACCAGGCGGCCCTGTACGCCACCACGATCGTCGCCCTCCGCGACGGCCGTGTCGTACGCCAGGGCCCGCCGTCCGAGGTCCTCGACGAACGGACCGTCTCCGAGGTCTTCGGCCTCGACTGCGTCGTCGTCACCCATCCCCAAGCCGACCGGCCGCAGATCTTCCCGCTCGGCCGGCACCGTCCCACGCAGGAGAAATGACCATGAACCGCCTCGCACGAACCACCGGACGCCGTGGCACGGTCCGGGCGCTGCTGGCCGCGGCCGTCGGCCTCGCCCTCGTCACCGGCTGCGGCGGCTCCGCCGACTCGGACGACTCCGGATCCTCCGGCGACAAGCCCACCGGTGCCGCCGCCGGCGTGTTCCCGGTCACCCAGAAGACCGCCTGGGGGACGACGAAGGTCACCAAGAAGCCGGTCCGTGTGGCCACCGTCTCCGACGGCGACACCAGCATCGCGCTCGCCCTCGGCATCGTCCCGGTGATCACCCCGGACACCGAGGACGGCAACCCCGTCCCCGAGTACAAGCAGCGCGGCATCGACAAGCTGGGCGCCGGAAAGCTCAAGACGTACGACGACGCCGACGGCACCGACTACGAGGCCATCATGGCCGAGGAGCCGGACGTCATCCTCGGTATGAACACCTGGTCGATGGCGACCGACTACGCCAAGCTCTCCCCGATCGCGCCCGTCGTCACCTACACCGACAAGGCGCACGCCGACAGCCTCACCTGGCAGGAGCGGCTGCGCACCGCCGCCGAGGCGCTCGGGCTGAAGGAGAAGGCCGAGGAGATCATCACCGCCAACGAGAAGGCCGTCACCGACGCCGCCGCGGCCCATCCGCAGTTCAAGGGCAAGACGTACACCTACGCGGTCGTCCACCCCGAGCAGATCACCTTCATGTCCCACTCCGAGCAGGACCCCGGGGTCCTGGAACAGCTCGGACTGCGCAAGACCGAGAAGGCCAAGGCGTACACGGCCAAGAAGAACTCGGTCAGCCTGGAGAACCTCGACGAACTGGAGGCCGAAGTCCTCCTGCTGACGTACCCCTTCGGTGACAACGGTCTGCTCTCCGCCGCCGAACTGGAGGGCAACAAGCTCTTCCGCTCCCTCGACGTGGTGAAGCGGAAGAACTTCGCGGTCATCCCCGCCAAGAACTCCCTCTCCGTGACCATGGCCTACCCCGACGCGCTCAGCCTTCCCTGGGTCGTGGAGAAGCTGACGCCCATCCTGGCCGGGGCCGTCGCCGGCCGCTGATTCCGCGCCCGCCCGCCGACCGTCGGCGGGCGGGCCTGCACCAGGGGGCGCGGGCCCGGCCCGCGCCCCCGGACCCGTACCATCCGAGGAGCCCTATGTCTGTCCGCGATCCCCGTCCGGTCGCCGTCTTCCCCATCGTCCTGCGGGAGCTGACGGTCCTGCGCGCCGAGAACGTCACCCCGGGGATGCGACGCGTCACCCTCGGCGGCGCCCAGCTCGCGGCCTTCCACCGCGACGGGCTCGACCTGCCCGCGATGCGCACCGACGGCTTCGACGACCATGTGAAGTTCTTCTTCCCCGGCGAGGACGGGCGGCTGGTGCTGCCCGGCCAGAAGACCGGCAGCCTCGACTGGCCCGTGGACGAGCGGCCGGTCTCCAAGGACTACACCCCGGTCCGGTTCGACCCGGAGGCCGGGGAGATCGACTTCGACTTCGTCCGCCACCCCGGTGGTATCGCCTCGGCCTGGGCCGAGACCGTGAAACCCGGTGACTCGGCCCATATCGCCGGGCCCAAGATGTCCCAGGGCGCCCCCGAGGGCGCCGACTGGCTGCTGATCGTGGGCGACGAGACCGCGTTGCCCGCCATCGGGCGCTGGCTCGCCGAGATGCCGGAGTCCGCGGTCGCCCGGGTCTTCGTGGAGATCGGCGACGACTCCCACCGCCAGGAGCTGCCGACCCGGGCCGACGCCGAGATCGTCTGGCTCTCCCGCGACGGCGCCCCCGCCGGAACCACCGATCTGCTGGAGAGCGCCGTCCGGAACGCCGACTGGCTGCCCGGTACCGTCTTCGCCTGGGTCGCGGGCGAGGCCGTCACCCTCAAGGGCATCCGCCGCCATCTGCTGACCGAACGCGGCGTGCCCCGCGAGCACACCCACATCACCGGCTACTGGCGGCGCCCCGCCACGGCCGCTCCCGTCGAACTCCCCGACGCCCTCGGCGCCGACACCGCCGCCGACGCCACCACCGAGGAAGAAGAGGACGACGCCCACGAGCGGCTGCACGCCCTCACCGACCTCACCCCCGGCTACACCATCCGGGCCGCCGTCACCCTCGGCCTCTTCGACCTGGTCGACCGAGACGTACGCGACCTCGACGGACTGACGGAGCGCACCGGGGCCGACCGCTCCACCCTCGCCGCGCTGCTGGCCTACCTCGTCTCGATCGACCTCCTCACCGGCGGCCCCGGCGGCTACCGGCTCACCGCGATCGGCCGGCAACTCGTCGAGGACGACCACTCCGCCGACGAATACCACCTCGACGGTGCCCAGGCCGCCCTCGACACCTCCGTCAGCGGACTGCTGCACACCCTGCGCACCGGCACCGCGGGCTACCGCACCCGGGACGGCGCGACCCTCACCGAGGCCCTGGCCCGGGAACCCCGGTTGGCGGAAGGCACCCGTGAGGTCGTCGAGGACGAGGCCCGCTGGATCGCCCCCGGGGTCGTCACCGCCTTCGGCTGGTCGGCCGACACCCGGCTCACCGCCGCCGGACCCGGCTCGGCCACCGTCGTCAACGCCCTGGTGAAGGCGTTCCCCGGGCTGCGGGCCAGGATCGCGGCCCCGCCGTCCGAACTCCGCGTCCTCCGGGAGCGGATCCTCGACACCGATGTCCTCCCGGCCGTCGAACTGATCCCGACGACCCAGGGCCCGCCCGCCGCCTCCGGGCCCGTACTCCTCTCCCGCAGGCTCGAACAACTGCCGGACGACGACGCGGTACAGACCCTGATCGAGGCGGGCCGCGCGGCCGTCTCCGGCGGCCCCCTCCTCCTGGTGGAGCGGGTCCCGGCGCCCGACCCGGACGACGTCGGAGCCGTCGTCCACCATCTGCGGCTCAAGTGCGCCTTCGGCTCGGGCGTACGGGACGCCGACGCGGTCACCGAACTGGTCCGCCGCGCCGGACTCACCGTACGGAGCTGCCACGACATCGGCTGGGACAGCAGGCTCTGGACCCTCGACCCCGGTACCGGCACCGCCGAGTAGCCGATCCGTTCCGGGCCGGGGCCTGCCCCCGGCCCGGAACGGCGGTACGCCCCCCCCCGGCGGGGCCGGGGGACCCGCCGCGGGTGGGCCCCGGGGGAGG
>NZ_JBFADP010000094.1:0-18496 GCF_040641415.1 Streptomyces sp. NPDC020875
GCCGCCGCCAGGGCCGCCGACGCCGCCGCGGCCGCCGGGAACGCCCACGCCGCCGAATACCGGGCCGCCGCCGCCATCGCCGAGGACCCCCGGCTCGCCGAACTCCTCAGCCTCCCCGCACCCGCCCCGGCCCCGGCCGGACCGGGACCGGACGCCCCGGAGCAGCCGCCCCGGCCGGACACCCGCCCGGCCCGGCCCGCCGCCCGGCCCGACTCCTCCGACGGCCCGCTGACCGCCGAGGACCTCGACCGCTGGGCCGACGACCTGCGCGAACTGCTCGACCAGTACGTGACATCGGCCGAGCGCCAGCTGTTCGACCTGCGGACCGCCGCCGCCGACGACGCCCGGATCCTCGGCGCCCTCGGCGACGGCGGACTGCTGCCCCCCAAGCCCGACGTCCTCGCCACCGTCGAATACCTGGCGGAACACGGCATCCCCGCCCTCCCCGGCTGGCGCTACCTCGCCCAGGCGGTCGACCCCGCCGACCACGCCACCGTCCTCGCCGCCCGCCCCGAACTCGTCGACGGCGTCGTCATCACCGACCCCGAGTCCCACCACCGGGCCCGGGACGTCCTCGGCGGCGCCGCCCTGCTGCCCCGCTCCGCCGTCGCCGTCGGCACCGCCGCCGCCCTCCTCGCCCCCGTCCCCGACCCGGGCGCGACCGCCGGCGACCCCGGCGTCTTCCTCGTACCGCCCAACCCGGCCATGCACGACGAGGGCGCCGCCGACGAGGAACGACAGGCCCTGCGCGCCCGCGCCGCCGCCCGCGACGAGGAGATCAGGACCCTCGCCGCCCGGCTCGCCGGCGACCGCTCCCTCGCCGCCCGGCTCGCCTCCTGGCGCGCCGACTGCCCGCCCGGCATGCTCACCGAACTCGCCGAAGCGGCCACCACCGCCCGGGAGACCGCGGAGACGGCACGCGAGGAGCTGGCCGTCGCCCGGGCCGCCAGGACCGAGGCCGACGAAGCCGCCGCCGAGACCGCCCGGATCCGCGAGGAACGCCAGGAGACCGCCCAGCGCGCCCGCCGGGCCGCCGACGCCCTCGCCGGACTCGCCCACCGGCTCCGCGAACGGTCCGGCTGGCAGCTCAAGCTGCGGGAACTCGCCGATGACGCCGTCGAGGCCGAAGGCCGCGCCACCACCTGCCTGGAGCGCGCCAGGGCCGCCGACGAGGACCGCCGCGCCGCCCAGCGCGCCGCCGACGACGCCCGCAGGACCGCCCGCGCCCTGCGCGCCGAACGCGCCGAGATCGCGGGCGTGCCCGACCACGCCGAACAGCCCGAACCGGGCGGAGCCGACGGAACACCGGAAACGGCCGTACCGGCCGCACCGCCGAAGGTGTCCCTGCCCGCCCTCCGCGAGGCGTACCGGGCCGCGTCCACGCTCTACGAGAAGGTCGGCGTCGGCGCCGACCTCCGCGCCGAGCAGGCCCGCGCGGAAGGCGACGAAAGCGCCGCCCTCGCCGAACTCGACCGGCTCACCAACAAGGTCCGCACCCGCGCGGCCCAGCTCCTGGAGAGCCCCGACGGCGCCGACGGACCCTCCCGCCAGGCCGCCGCCGCCCGCGCCGAATCCCTCGTCCAGATGCTGGAGTCACGCATCTCCGAGGCGAGCGAGAAGCTCGGCCGGCTGCGCGGCGAAGCCGAACGGCTCGCCCCCGCCGACGGCACCGCCCACACGGAGCTGCCCGGGGAACTCGTCCCCGCCGACGCCGAGCACGCCCAGAGCCTGCTGCGCACCGCCACCGGCGAACTGGCCGCCCGGACCGACGCGCTGGACACCGCCCGCGCCGCCCACAGCACCCTGCTGACCGCCCACCGCACCGCCGAGGACGGCGCGGGCGGCTTCGACGAGACCGCCGCCCAGCTCCGCGACCTCCTCCGCGACCACCAGGACGACGACACCCCCGAGCCGCCCGAGCCCTACACCGACGCCCTCGCCGAGGCCCGGCAGGCCGCCGCCGAGGCCCGCCGCTCCCTCCGGGGCTGCGCCACCGACCTGTCGGCGGCGGAGACGGCCGTCCGGGAAGCCTCCGACGTCCTCGTCCGGCACGCCAACTCCACCCGCTACGAACAGGTCCGCACCCCCGCCCGCCACCAGATCCGGGAGCTGCCCGCCTCGGCCCTGCCGGAGCACGCCGCCGCCTGGGCCGAGGCGTTCGCGCCCCGGCTCCGCGTCCTCACCGACGAACTGGCCCAGCTGGAACGGAACCGCGACACCATCGTCGACCGGCTGCGCGGACTGGTCGAGTCCGCCCTGGCCACCCTCCGCTCGGCCCAGCGCCTCTCCCGGCTGCCCGAGGGACTGGGGGAGTGGTCCGGCCAGGAATTCCTCCGGATCCGCTTCGAAGAGCCCGACCAGGCGACCCTGTCGGAACGGCTCGGCGAAGTCGTCGACGAGGCGACCCGGGCCGCGCTCCGGAAGAACGCCTCGGGCGCCTACGGCGAAGGCCGCAGGGACGGGATGTCCCTGCTGCTCCGCGGGGTGCAGGCGGCGCTCCAGCCCAAGGGCATCGCGGTGGAGATCCTCAAGCCGGACGCGGTCCTGCGCGCCGAACGGGTCCCCGTCGGGCAGATGGGCGACGTCTTCTCCGGCGGCCAGCTGCTGACCGCCGCCATCGCCCTCTACTGCACGATGGCGGCGCTCCGCAGCAACGACCGGGGCCGGGACCGGCACCGCCACGCGGGCACGCTCTTCCTCGACAACCCCATCGGCCGGGCTAACGCCACCTATCTGCTGGAGCTGCAGCGCGCGGTCTCCGACGCCCTCGGCGTCCAGCTCCTCTACACCACCGGCCTCTTCGACACCACGGCGCTCGCGGAGTTCCCCCTGGTGATCCGGCTGCGGAACGACGCAGACCTCCGGGCGGGCCTGAAGTACATCAGCGTCGAGGAGCATCTGCGGCCCGGACTGCCCCAGGCCGACCCGTCGGGCGAGCAGATCCACGGCGAGATCACCGCGACCCGGATGTTCCGGCGCGCCCCGGCGGAGCCCCTGGTCCCCGCCCAGGCCGCCCCGGCCGACCCCGGCCGCCCGGCTCCCGCGATCCCGTCCCCGGCCGACGGCGGCACCCCGCCCGCCACCAGCCCTACGGGCTCCGCCGCCCCGGCGGACGACACCGAGCGGCCCCGGGCCGAGGGCTGAATCCCTCCGGTACACGGCACGGCAGGGGCGTCTTCCCCGGACCGGTTTCCCACGGCGGGGACCGGATCGGTGGAAACGCCCCGCCCACACGGCCCTATGCCGCCCCGGGAGCCGCGCGACCGCCGCTCGGCGGTGGCTCCCAGGCGACGACGGCCGCTGACGGCCTCTCGCCCTGAGTCCGGCCCGGACGGCCGCCCGGGCCGGGGCCGGTCAGACCCGGACCTCGGCCTCGGCGACCCGGCGGCCGCCCCGCTCCCGGCCCTCCCGGCGCCGTATTCGCGTCTCCTCACGGGCCGCGGCCCGCGCCGCGCGCCGCGCCCGGCGGCGCTCCCGCCGCAACGCGCGGGCGCTGCTACTGGGTTCGGAGACCACCCCGTTCCGCTGCTTCCAGACCTGACGGGTGATCCAGACGTCGAGCACCGCCCAGGTCGCCACGACCGTACTCGCGACACTGCTGAGCACCATCGGGAAGGCGAGCCACGAACCGGCGAGGGTGCACAGAAAGGCGACCATCGCCTGAACCAGGGTCAAAGAGACGATGAGCACGGCCCGGACCGCCGCCGTGCGCACGGGATCGGCCATCCTGGCCCGGGCCGTCGGCTCGTCGACCCAGAGCTGTCGCGGTACGTCGACCCCCTGTACGGAGCGGTCCGTCTCCTCGCGACGCTCGCCCCTCACCATGGTCCTGGTCACTCCCCACGTCCCCCGTCGTCCGTTCCGGTACCGCCTTGGGTGCCCGGAATACCTGGTTCTACTCACGACCGGCGGCGCCCCGGCCATTCCGTGTCCGGATGCCAAGGCCCCGGAGCCGTAGACCCCGACGATCCCGGAGCCGTCCGCCCCCGAACCGTACGAACCGGTCCGCCGACCCCTCCCGGCACCCTCAGGCCCCCGGGGCCGTCGGCGTCCTCTCGGACGGCCCTCCGCGAAGGAGTCGACATCCCGGGCGCGCGATAACCGACAGTGCGGGCGAATATCGCACTACCGGTCGCTATCGGCCGGGTTGCCAACAGCCCCGTACATAAGGACGCGTCGGGCCCCCGTTTTGTTCCGTCCCCCGGGCGCCGATCCATAGGATTCCGGCCATCTCCCGTACGGCTCCCCGTGACACCGGGCCCCGCGCACGCCGACACGCCGGGAATCCCAGCACCTTGAATGCCGTGACGGCCACTGACCCGGTCCCGTCGGTCGGCCGAAAATCGCCCGGACGGCCCTTCGAGTTGATTGTCTGACAGTAGTAGGCTCGCGCCGTTTGCTGACGGAGAGGTACGGAGGAGCACCGCCCGGGGGCGGGTTCGTACAGGGGGAGGCCATGCGCTTTCGCGGGAAGTCCATCCGCCGGAAGATCGTGGCGCTGCTCCTGGTCCCACTGCTCTCCCTCACCGGCCTCTGGGGCTTCACCACCGTGCTCACGGGCCGGGAGGCGGGCCGGCTGCTCGACGTCAACCGGGTCGTCGACGCCGTCGGCGAGCCGGTGACCGATGCCGTGGCCGCCCTTCAGCAGGAACGCCGCCAAACCCTCGTCTATCTCGCCGACCGCCGTTCGTCCGGGGCGCTGACGGCCTTACGGGACCAGCGCACCGCCGTCGACCGCTCGGTCGCCGCCGTCCGCGCCGGGGCGGCGGGCGACGATGTCCGCGACACCTTACGGGCCGACGGCGACCGCAAACTGACCGCACTTCTCAAGGGCTTCGACGGCCTCGCCGGACTGCGCCGCTCGGTCGAGGCGGGCACCGTCTCCCGGGCCCGCGCCATGGAGTACTACAACGGCGTCATCGACCCCGCCTTCCCCTTCCTCAACTCCCTCCACACCCTCAGCGATATCGGGATGGAGCGCCAGGGCCGGGCCGTCGTCGGCCTCGTCCGCGCCGTCGAGACCGTCGCCCGTGAGGACGCCCTGATCGCGGCCGCCCTCACCTCGGGCCGGGTCACCCCGGCCGAGCGCCGCGCCCTCACCGGACTCGTCGCCCGCCGCGAACTCCTCTACGAGACCAGCCTCGAATCCCTTCCCGGCAAGGAGCGCGAGGTCTACCAGACGCTCTGGAACGGGCCGAAGACCCTGCCCCTGCGCGACGCCGAACAGCGGCTCACCGCCACCGGCCCGGAGTCGGGGACCGCGCCTTCCGAGACCGCTCCCTCCGAGACCGCGGAGTGGCGCGAGGCGGTCGCCCCCGTCATCGGCGAACTCCGCCGTGAGGCAGTGGCGTCCGAGGACCGCCACGAGGACCAGGTGGAACCGGCCGCGTACAACGTCTTCCTCAAGGCGGGCATCGCCGGTGTCCTCGGCTTCCTCGCCCTGCTGGTCTCCGTCGTCGTCTCCGTCCGGATCGGCCGCGATCTGGTCCGTGACCTGTCCCGGCTGCGCCGCGAGGCCCACGAGGTGTCCGGGGTACGGCTGCCCGGTGTGATGCGGCGGCTCGCCGCGGGCGAACAGGTCGACGTCGAGACCGAGGCACCGCGCCTGGACTACCCCGAGGACGAGATCGGCCAGGCGGGCCGCGCCCTGAACACCCTGCAGCGCGCCGCGGTCGAGGCGGCCGTGCGCCAGTCCGAGATGCGCCGCGGGGTCTCCGAGGTCTTCGTCAACCTCGCCCGCCGGAACCAGGTCCTCCTCCACCGCCAGCTCACCCTCCTCGACGCGATGGAGCGCCGTACCGAGGACGCCGACGAACTCGCCGACCTGTTCCGGCTGGACCACCTCACCACCAGGATGCGGCGGCACGCCGAGGGTCTGGTGATCCTCTCCGGAGCCGCGCCCTCCCGGCAGTGGCGCAAGCCGGTCCAGCTGATGGACGTCGTCCGGGCCGCGGTCGCCGAGGTCGAGGACTACGAGCGGGTCGAGATCCGGCGGCTGCCCCGGATCGGCGTCGGCGGCCAGTCCGTCGCCGACCTGACGCATCTGATCGCGGAACTGCTGGAGAACGCCACCGTGTTCTCGCCCCCGGACACCGCCGTCCACGTCCACGGCGAGCGGGTGGCCAACGGCTTCACCCTGGAGATCCACGACCGGGGACTCGGGATGCAGCCGGAGGCCCTGCTGGAGGCCAATCTCCGGCTCGCCGAGACCCCGGAGTTCGAACTGTCGGACACCGACCGCCTCGGCCTCTTCGTGATCAGCCGGCTCGCCCAGCGGCAGAACGTCCGGGTGTCCCTCCAGTCGTCGCCCTACGGCGGGACCACGGCCGTGGTGTTCCTCCCCGCCGCCCTGCTGACCGACGCCCCGGAGGAGCGGGAGTCCGGCTTCCGGCTGGACCGTACACCACCGGGCGCCGCCGACCGGCGGACGGGTTCCGGCCCCGCGGCCGTGGAGGGTGCCGGTGCCGCGGGCCGGTCCCGTTCGGCCCTGCCCCGGGGGTCGGACGCCCCCGGTGACCGGTTCACCGGCCCGGACTCCGCCCCGGGACCCGACCACCCCGACCGCGGTGACGGCTTCGGCCCGGCGGACGGCGCGCTCGCCGCCTCCTTCGGACTCCCGGGCGACGGCTACGACCCCACGCGCCCGGGCGACGGCCCCGGCTCCGTGTTCCCGGCCGGCGGCTACGGTCCGGCGCACCCCACCGACCCGTACCGGACTCCGCCCGGCCGTCCCGACGCGTACCGCGAGCGGCCCGGCGACCCCGCGGGACCGGCGGGCCGCGAGGAGCACCAGCAGGCCGGTGAGCCCGCCGCCGACGGCGCCCCGGCCCCGTTGCCGCGCCGCCGCAAGTCCCCGGGACCGTCCCCGATCGGCCGCGGCCCCGGGGGAGCGGGGAACTCCGGCTCCGCCGGGCCCCGTCGGGGCCTTCTCCCGGGCGGCGGTGCCGAGCCCCCCGGCGGGGGCCATCGCAGAGCCGACGAGATGTCCGGCGGCCCGTCGGCCCCGGGTACCGCGCCCGCGTTCGTCGACGGACTGCCCCGCCGGGTCCGCCAGGCCAGCCTCGCCCCGCAGCTCCGCGACGCCCGGGACCCGGCCGGTACCCGGGGCCGGGCCACGGCACCGTACGACACCCCGGGCGGCCCCGCCGCCGGCCGCGAGGCGGATCGCGACGCGGACTCCGTACGCGACCGGATGGCGTCCCTCCAGCGGGGCTGGCAGCGAGGCCGCCGCGAGAACGACACCGACACCGCCATCACCGCTTATGACACCGCCACCGACTTCGCTGCCGACAACGACGTCCGGAGCAGCGCCACCGGCCGTACCGGCCGTCCGGAACCACGAACGACATCGGAGGGGAACGGTCCATGACCGCACCGCACGCCACAGCCGACACCGCAGGCGGCCACCCACGGACCCGGAGCGGTACGGGGCCGCTCGACTGGCTGCTCGATGAACTCGTCGACCGGGTCGGCAGCATCCGCCGGGCCCTCGTCCTCTCCGGCGACGGACTGGCCACCGGCAGCTCGCGCGAGCTGAGCCGGGAGGACGGCGAGCACCTCGCCGCCGTCGCCTCCGGATTCCACAGCCTGGCCAAGGGGGTGGGCCGCCATTTCGACGCCGGTACCGTCCGGCAGACGGTGGTGGAAATGGACGACGCGTTCCTCTTCGTCACGGCCGCCGGTGACGGCAGCTGTCTCGCCGTACTCGCCGACGCCGATTCCGATATCGGCCAGGTGGCGTACGAGATGACGCTCATGGTCAAGCGAGTCGGCGCCCATCTCTCCACCGCCCCGCGGACCGGCCGTCCCGCCTGATGACGAGGTCCGGATGAGCGACGGCCGGGACACCAGGGGCGACGGCACCGAACCCACGGCCCACGACCCCCAAGACCCCAGCCGCTTACACCCATCCCCCTATTCACACGGGCCTCCTACGCCTCCGGGGCCGCACGGCTCCCCAAGGCCGCGGCAAACCCGGCAGCCACCGGGGCTCGACCAGGAACCGGCACCACCGCCGGAGCCCCTGGAACGGGAGGCACTGCAGCCCCGGCAACCCCGGCACTCACGCCCTCCGCACCACTTCGTGGACGCCGAGGCGGGTCCGGTGGTCCGCCCCTATGCGATGACCAGGGGCCGGACCAGCAGTACGGCACACCACCACCGGCTCGATCTGATCGCCCTCGTGGTCCCGGAGCCGGTGGCCGGCCACCCCGGCCACCATCTCTCCCCGGAACACGTCGACATCGTCGAACGGTGCGAGCTGAGCCCGCAGTCGATCGCCGAACTGGCTGCCGGTCTCGACCTCCCCGTCGGGGTGATCCGCGTCCTGGTCGGCGATCTCGTCGAGGACGCGCTCGTCCAGGTATCCCGTCCCGTTCCGCCGGCCGAGCTGCCGGACGTGAACATCCTCCGCGAGGTGATCAATGGTCTTCGGGCGCTCTGACCGGGAGCGGCGCCGTACGCCGGTGGCTCTGAAGATCCTGGTCGCCGGTGGTTTCGGGGTCGGGAAGACGACCCTGGTCGGCGCGGTGAGCGAGATCCGCCCGCTGCGGACCGAGGAGGACCTCACCGAGGCGGGCCGTCCCTTCGACGACACGGGCGGGGTGGAGGCCAAGACGACCACCACCGTCGCCATGGACTTCGGGCGGATCACCCTCCGCGAGGATCTCGTCCTCTATCTCTTCGGCACCCCCGGGCAGGATCGTTTCTGGTTCCTCTGGGACGAACTGGCCCAGGGGTCGCTGGGCGCGGTGGTCCTCGCGGACACCCGGCGGCTCGCGGACTCGTTCGCCGCCGTCGACTACTTCGAGCGCCGGGACATCCCCTTCACCGTCGCCGTCAACTGCTTCGAGGGGGCGGAACGGTTCGCCGTTCCGTCGGTCCGCGCGGCCCTCGACCTCGACGAGGGGGTGCCGCTGCTGCTGTGCGACGCGCGGGACCGGGAGTCCGTGAAGACGGTCCTGGTGACGGTGGTCGAACACGCCCTGACCCGGGTGGACCCGGCCCACCGGCACGCCACCACCTGACGGCGTCACGGGGCCTTTCGGGGTACCGACCCGGCCTCGTGCCGTTCCGGCTCCGGACCCGCCGACCGGTACGCCGCATCCGCCCCGGCCCCGTTACGTGTGAAAGCACCTCCCCGCCATCACCCGGCCGGACCGCCGCCGCGCCGGACGTCCGCCGGGCGACCCCGCTCCGCGGCGAGCCACGCGGCGGCCGTCCCGGCCAGTTCGCGATCCCGCCCCGCCAGCATCGTCCGGATCATCCGCGCGTCCCCGCGCAGCGACCACAGCGGATGCCCGAACGTCGCCGGGTTGTTCCCCTCGATCAGGAAATGCGCGGGCCACGCCGCCCCGTAACCGATCAGCGGCAGCGCCGCGGCCCAGCGCGGCCGCCCCCGCGCCAGCCCGTACACGGCGACCGCCGCGCCCGTCAGCGTCCCCGCCAGATGCACCCAGCGGGTCGCCGCCCTGGAGTGCATCGCCACGTAGTAGGGCCAGAATTCCTCGTACGAGTCGAAGGTACGGTCCATGAACCCGCACCGTAGTCCGGCCGGCCACCACCGGCCAGAGACCCGAACCAGCCCTCCGCTACAGTCCGCCAATGCCCCTCGACTCCCACTGCGGCGCCTGCGGAGCCCCCTACGGCCCGGCCGCCGACTGGCCCCGCACCTGCCCCGCCTGCGGTACGACCGCCTACCGCAACCCCCTCCCCGTCGCCGTCGCCCTCCAGCCCGTCCACGACGACCGGGGCACCGGCCTGGTCGTCATCACCCGCGCCGTCCCACCCCGGGTGGGCGGAATCGCCCTGCCCGGCGGATTCGTCGACCACCGGGAGAGCTGGCAGGAAGCCGCCGTCCGGGAACTCGCCGAGGAGACCGGTATCACCGCCGACGCCGACGACGTCCGGCTCGCCGACGCCCTCAGCGCCCCCGCCACCGGCCACCTCCTCCTCTTCGCCCTGCTGCCCGCCCTCCCCGCCGACGCCCTCCCGGCCCCCGCCCCCAACCCGGAGACCACCGGCCGTCATCTCCTGTACGCCCCCGGGGAACTCGCCTTCCCCCTGCACACCCGGGCCGTACGCGCCTGGTTCGCCGGCCGCTACCGCTGACCCCGCCCGCCCCGCACCCGCACCGGACGATCCGGCCGCACCGCCCCGTCGCCCCGCACCCGCCGCACCACCACACGGCCCGCCGCCCAGCGGACCGCGTACCGCTCGATCTCCGCCCGCTCCCAGCCGTCCCCCGGATCCGGCACCACCAGACCGCCCCCCTTGCGGCCCGGCACCGGAGCCCACACCTCCAGCTCGATCCCGCCGTCCACGCCCCGCACCGGCACCACCGAACCCGCCCGCGCCAACACCGGAATCCGGGATACCGGCGCCTCCAACAGGACCCGGCCGGGACCGTCGTACGCCCGCCCCGACACCGTGTCGTACCACCGGCCGCGCGGCAGCCGCACCGTCCGCCGCGCCACCCCCGGCTCCAGCACCGGCGCCACCAGCAACGCGTCACCCAGCAGAAACGCGTCCCCGCAGTCACGCAGCTCACGATCGCCCGGCGCGTCCCACCACAACGGCCTGACATACGGCGCCCCCGTCAGCCGCGCCAGATGCGCCAGCGTCACCAGATAGGGCCGCAGCCGCTCCCGCTCCACCAGCGCCGCCCCCGCGTGCTCCAGCACCATCGGCCCGAACTCCCAGGGCTCCCGGCGCCCCGCCCCCAGCGCCGAATGCGTCCGGAACAGCGGCAGATACGCCCCCAGCTGGAACCAGCGCAGATACAGCTCCGGCGACGGCACACCGTCGAAACCCCCCACATCCGGACCCGAGTACGGCACCCCGCACAACCCGAGACCCAGCACCAGCGCCAGCGACGCCCGCAGCCCCGCCCAACTGCTCGTCACATCGCCCGACCAGGTACCGCCGTACCGCTGCAACCCCACCCAGCCCGACCGCGAGAACAGAAACGGCCGCTCCCCGGGCCGCAACCGCCGCAACCCCTCGTACCCCGCCCGCGCCATCGCCAGGCCGTACACATTGTGCGCCTCGCGATGATCACCGCCCCGGCCCTCCAGCACATGCCGCGCCGACCTCGGCAGCGTCGCCTCCCCGAACGGCGCGAACGCCACCGGCTCGTTCATGTCGTGCCACACACCCGAGAACCCGAGCCCGAGCCGCTCCGCGTACCACTCACCCCACCAGCGCCGCACCACCGGATCCGTGAAGTCCGGATAGGCGCACGCCCCGGGCCACACCTCACCCCGTACCTCCCGCCCCCGCCCGTCCCGGACGAACGCCCCGATCCGCCGCCCCGATTCGTAGACCGCGTCCCCGCGCCCGGCCCGTACCGCCGGATCCACGATCGACACCAGCCGCACCCCCGCCGCCCGCGACCGGGCGGCCAGACCCGGCAGATCCGGAAACCGCGCCCGGTCCACCGTGAACACCCGCCGCTCGTCCAGATGGTCGATATCCAGATGGACCGCCGACAACGCAAGCCCCCGCTCCCGATATCCCGTCACGACCCGCCACACCTCCTCCTGATCACCGAACCCCCACCGGGCGTGCTGCGGCCCCAGCGCCCACGACGGCGGCACCGCCGCCGGACCCGTCAGCCGCGACCAGCGCGCCAGGACCCGGGCCGGCGTCCCCACCACCACCCAGCAGCGCAGCGGCCCCCCGGACATCCGCAGCTCCACCGTCCCCGGCCGGTCGTGCCCCGAGCCGTCCCCCTCCCGGCCCTCCCGCAACGTCACCAGCCCGTCCCAGGTCGAATCGTGGAACACCAGATGCGTCCCCGCGTCCGCCACCACCAGCTGCACCGGCATCGTCACCGACAGCGGATCGTCCCCCGGACCGAACGAACCCCCCGGATCGGTGTTCCACAACCGGTACGCCCCGTCCCGCAGCCGAGGACCCGCCGACCGGCCCCCCAAGCCGAAGAACCGCGCGTCCGCCGCCACCTCCGTCCGCACCGACCAGCGACCCGGCCCCCCGCCCTCCGGCTCCCACCAGCGCGGCGGCAGATCACGCCGCAGCACCACCCCGCCCGGCGTCCGCACCTCCACCGCGCCCAGCCGCGACACCGCCACCGTCACCCGCTGCGAAACCACCCGCCAGCCGCCGTCCGTATCCGGCTCCAGACCAGCCCGCGGATCCGGCTCCGGCACCGGCGCCGCCAGCGCGTACGACGGCTCGGGACCGGCCCCGTCCCACCCCCAGAACACCGCGCCCCCGACCGCCACCACGATCCGCAACTCCGAACGGGCGAACCGCACCACCCCGCCACCCGGCGCCGCCTGCGCGCCCACCAACGGCCCCGGCACCCGCGCCAGCTCAGCCCCCCGACCCGCCCGCGCCACCGCGTCCGTACGCCGCCGACGCCACGCCCAGCGCACCGCCCGCAGCCCCGGCCGCGCCCCCAACGTGCGCAGCCGACCCACCGAGCGCACCAGCTCACCACCGTCCATACGGCCCAGCCTGCCACCGCCCGACCACCGGAGCCGCCGGGTTCAGCCCGCGTTCACCCACTGTCGGCCCGCCCGCCCGCGCCCACCACGGCACCCCCACCCGCCCCACGACACCCTGGTGCTCCGGACGATCACATGGCATCGTCCGTAACACCGAGGACCGCTCACACACCGGCGCGCCCACGGCCACCGCAGACACCGCGCAGCGCCCCACGGCCCGGCAGGACGTGGGACGAGACCAGATCCTCCGGAGCCGCACTGTGACCCCAGTGAATCCAGCGACCCCAGCGACCCCCGCGGACGAACCGGCCCCCCTGTGGCGGCCGGCCGCCGAACGGATCGCCGCCGCGCGGATCACCCACTTCCAGCGCTGGGCCGCCGAACACCACGGGGCGCCCGCCGACGGCGGCTACCCCGCCCTCCACACCTGGTCCGTCGAATCCCTCGAAACCTTCTGGCGCGCCGTCGCCGACTACTTCGACGTCCAATTCACCACCCCCTACGAGCGCGTCCTGCCCGACCCCGCCATGCCCGGCGCCCACTGGTTCACCGGTGCCACCCTCAACTACGCAGAACACGCGCTGCGCGCCGCCGACACCCGCCCCGGCGAAACCGCCCTCGTCCATGTCGACGAGACCCACGAACCCGCCGAGACCAGCTGGGCCGAACTCCGCGACCAGGTCGCCGCCCTCGCCGCCCACCTCAGGGACCTCGGAGTCACCCCCGGCGACCGGGTCTGCGCCTATCTGCCCAACATCCCCCAGGCTGTCGTCGCCTTCCTCGCCAGTGCCGCCGTCGGCGCCGTCTGGACCTCCTGCGCCCCCGACTTCGGCGCCCGCGCCGTCCTCGACCGCTTCCAGCAGGTCGAACCCGTCGTCCTGTTCACCGTCGACGGCTACCGCTACGGCGGCAAGCAACACGACCGCGCCGACACCGTCGCCGAACTCCGCGCCGGACTCCCCGGACTGCGCGGCACCGTCCACGTACCCCTGCTCGGCACCCCCGCCCCCGACGGCGCCCACGACTGGTCCGCCGTCACCCGGGGCGACGCGACCCCCGAGTACACCCCGCTCCCCTTCGAACACCCCCTCTGGATCCTCTATTCGTCCGGCACCACCGGACTCCCCAAGGCCATCGTCCAGTCCCAGGGCGGCATCCTCCTCGAACACCTCAAACAGATCGGCCTCCACTGCGACCTGGGCCCCGGGGACCGCTTCTTCTGGTACACCTCCACCGGCTGGATGATGTGGAACTACCTCGTCTCCGGCCTGCTCACCGGAACCACGGTGGTGCTCTACGACGGCAGCCCCGGCCACCCCGACACCGGTGCCCAGTGGCGCGTCGCCGAACGCGTCGGCGCCACCTTCTTCGGCACCTCGGCCGCCTATGTCATGGCCTGCCGCAAAGCGGGCGTCCACCCCGCGCGCGACCACGACCTGTCCCGCGTCGGCTGCGTCGCCACCACCGGATCCCCGCTCCCGCCCGACGGCTTCCGCTGGCTCCACGACGAGTTCGCCGACGCCGGACACGACCTCTGGATCGCCTCCGTCAGCGGCGGCACCGACGTCTGCAGCTGCTTCGCCGGAGCGGTCCCCACCCTCCCCGTCCACATCGGGGAACTCCAGGCACTCTGCCTCGGCACCGATCTGCGCGCCTGGGACGAAGCGGGCCACGACCTCGTCGACGAAGTCGGCGAACTCGTCGTCACCCGCCCCATGCCCTCCATGCCGACCGGCTTCTGGAACGACCCCGACGACAGCCGCTACCGCGCCGCCTACTTCGACACCTACCCCGGCGTCTGGCGCCACGGCGACTGGATCACCCTCACCCACCGCGGCACCGTCGTCGTCCACGGCCGCTCCGACTCCACCCTCAACCGGCAGGGCGTCCGGATGGGCTCCGCCGATATCTACGAAGCCGTCGAACGCCTCCCCGAGATCCGCGAATCCCTCGTCATCGGCGTCGAGGAACCCGACGGCGGCTACTGGATGCCCCTCTTTGTCCACCTCGCCGACGGCACCGCCCTCGACGACGAACTCCGGAACCGGATCAAAACCACCATCCGCGCCCGGCTCTCACCCCGGCACGTCCCCGACGACATCGTCGAGATCCCCGCCGTCCCCCACACCCTCACCGGCAAACGCCTCGAAGTCCCCGTCAAACGCCTCCTCCAGGGCGAATCCCCCGCCAAGGCCGTCAACCCCGGCTCCGTCGACCGGCCCGAACTGCTCGACCACTACATCCGGCTCGCCGCCGAACGCCGCGCGAACCGCGAACACGGCACCGGCTGACCTCCCCGGGGCCACTGTCAGTGGCGGCCGCTACGG
Organism: Streptomyces sp. NPDC020875; assembly: GCF_040641415.1. Classification (NCBI taxonomy): domain Bacteria; kingdom Bacillati; phylum Actinomycetota; class Actinomycetes; order Kitasatosporales; family Streptomycetaceae; genus Streptomyces; species Streptomyces sp. NPDC020875. The sequence continues at coordinate 14,798 of NZ_JBFADP010000094.1, forward strand.
TGAGTAATCAATGCTCGACCGTACGTACGCCACTCCAGGGGGACCCATGACCCGCGACACCACACCCACCGGCGGCGACCGCCCGCGCACCCGCCGCCGGGGCACCGACCGCCCACGGAACAGGACCGCCGTCCGCCGCGCCCTGCGCCGCGAGATCCCGAGCACCGTGGGAGTCCTCGCCGACACCCACGACTTCGACGCCATGCGCGGCTACCGCACGTTCACCTTCACCGACCACCCCGACTACCTCCGGCACATCGAGGACCTCCTCACCACCGTCGCCGACCACCACCTCCTCATCACCGTCGTCCTCTTCGACCCCGAGGAGTACGCGGCCTACTGCGCCGACGAGGGCATCGACCCCGACACCCCGCTCAGCCGCAGCCGCTACACCGCCGTCGCCGCCGCCCGCGGCGGCGCCGTCCCCTACACCGGCCAACCCCTCGAAACCCTGCTGCCCCAACTCGTCCACCACGCCGTCCGCGAAGCCACCTGGGAGTACGCGGCCACCCTCCTCGCCGCGATCGGAAACTGCGCCGACTGCGGCCAGGACATCGGCAAAGCCGCCTTCGACCGGGCCTCCCACCTGCTCACCCGGCTCCTCCAGACCGCCGGGCCCGGCAGCCACCACCTGGTCTGCAGCGTCGCCGCCCCCGAGGAACAACTCCTCGCCACCCTCACCGCCACCGGCGACACCACCACCCCCACCGCCCGGCTCGACGCCCTCGAATGCACCGAGTTCGTCACCGTGCTCGCCGTCGCCGTCGCCCTCGACCGGCCCGGGGGAGTGGTCCTGCGCACCCGCACCCCCGAAGGCCCCGACCGGCTCCACGGCTGGACCGTCCACCGGAGCCGCTTCGTCCCCCTCACCGAAGCCGAGGTCTTCAGCGCCTACTGCACCGACGCCCGCGACGGCGGCCCCGTCCCACCCGAACCCGGCGCCGAGTACCGCGCGGGCTTCGACATCCCCACTGACCCACCCGACACCCACCACTGACCCGGACCCGCCCGGAAACGCCGGGAGGGCCCCGCGACCGCGAGGCCCTCCCGTCACACACCCACGGCTACTCGCCGGAGAGCACCGCGCGCGCGGCGAGCCGCGCCTCCTCGGCACTGTCCGCCGCCCGGGCCGCCGCCGCGGCCCGCTCGCACTGCGCCAGCGTGTGCTGCGCCAGCGCCGCCCGGACATAGGGGATCGAGGCGGCGCCCATCGACAGGGACGTCACCCCCAGCCCCGTCAGCACACAGGCCAGCAGCGGATCGGAGGCCGCCTCACCGCAGACACCGCAGCTCTTGCCCTCGGCCTTCGCGGCTTCCGCCGACAGGGCCACCAGATCCAGCAGCGCGGGCTGCCACGGATCCTGCAACCGCGACACCGCCCCGACCTGACGGTCGGCGGCGAAGGTGTACTGCGCCAGATCGTTGGTGCCCAGCGAGAGGAACTCGACCTCCTGGAGGATCGAACGCGCCCGCAGCGCGGCGGACGGAATCTCCACCATCGCACCGAACTTCGCCGAAAGACCGGCGTCCCGGCACGCGTCCGCGAACGCCTTGGCGTCCGCCCGGTCCGCCACCATCGGAGCCATCACGTCCAGATAGACCGGCAGCCCCTCCGCCGCCTTCGCGAGCGCCGTCAGCTGGGTCCGCAGCACCTCCGGATGGTCCAGCAGCGTCCGCAGACCCCGCACGCCCAGCGCCGGATTCGGCTCGTCCGCCGGAGTGAGGAACGCCAGCGGCTTGTCCGCGCCCGCGTCCAGCACCCTGACCACGACCCGGCCCTCCGGGAACGCCTCCAGCACCTTGCGGTACGCCTCGACCTGCTTCTCCTCCGACGGCGCCCGCTCACTGTCGTCCAGGAACAGGAACTCGGTACGGAACAGACCGACGCCCTCGGCACCGGCCTCCACCGCCGCCGGTACGTCGGCGGGCCCGCCCACATTCGCCAGCAGCGGCACCTTGTGCCCGTCCGACGTGGCACCAGGACCGCTCGCGGCGGCCAGCGCCGCCTTCCGCTCGGCCGCCGCCCGGGTCAGCTCCGCCCGCCGCTCATCGGTCGGCCGTACGAAGATCTCCCCCGTACTGCCGTCGACCGCGACCAGCGTGCCCTCGGCCAGATCCCCGGCCCCCGGCAGCGCCACCACGGCCGGTACGCCCAGCGCCCGCGCGAGGATCGCGCTGTGGCTCGTCGGCCCGCCCTCCTCGGTCACGAACCCCAGCACCAGCGCCGGGTCCAGCAGCGCGGTGTCCGCCGGCGCCAGATCCCGGGCGATCAGGACGTACGGCTCGTCACTGTCCGGCACCCCGGGCATCGGCACCCCGAGCAGCCGGGCCACGATCCGGTTCCGTACGTCGTCCAGGTCCGCGACCCGCCCCGCCAGATACTCCCCGGCCCCCGCGAGCAGCGCCCGATAGGAGGCGAACGCGTCGTACACGCCCCGCTCGGCCGTACTGCCGACCGCGATCCTGCGGTCCACGTCGGACATCAGCTCGGGGTCCTGCGCCATCAACGCCTGGGCCTCCAGGACGGCCTGCGCCTCGCCGCCCGCCAGATTGCCCCGGGCGATGAGATCGGCGGCCACGGCGTCCACCGCCTGACGGGCGCGCCCCTGTTCGCGCTCCGTGTCCTGCGCGGGGTTCTGCTTGGCCGGCGGTTCCAGAACCGCCGTACCCATGTGCCGCACCTCGCCGATCGCCACTCCGTGGCTCACGCCGACGCCTCGCAGCGTTGTCTCCATGTCACCCGTTCCCGGTCGAGCGGCGGAGGGGTCCGCCGCGATGGTTGTCGAACCGCTGTCGCCGGTACGGCGTCACTGCCAGGTGAAGAGCTGGTCGCCGGACTTCACATCGCCGTCTTCGCGGACGTCTCCGAGTACGTCGGGGGTGGCTTCCAGGGCGACGATCGGGCAGATCGGCGACTTGCCCGCCGCTTCGACGGCGACCGGGTTCCAGCGCACGATCGCCTGGCCGCGGGTGACGGTGTCCCCCTTGTTGACGAGCAGCTCGAAGCCCTCGCCGTTGAGCTGCACGGTGTCGATACCGAGATGCGTCAGCACTCCGTGCCCCTCGGCGTCCACCACCACGAAGGCGTGGGAGTGCAGGGAGACGATTACCCCGTCGACGGGGGAGACGGCCTCGGAGGGTTCGCGTACGGGGTCGATGGCGGTACCGGGACCGACCATGGCACCGGAGAAGACCGGGTCCGGTACGGCCGCGAGTCCGATGGCACGTCCGGCCAGCGGCGACGTCACTGTGGTCATGGGGAGCCTCCCAGGGGCGGAGAGTCGTCGCGCCGTCGTCGGGGGTGGCGCGGGGCGACGCACTGTTCAGAGCTGTATCAGAGCGTATGTCAGGTGAAGTCCCAGTTCCGCCCGAAAGCAACCGGTTGACGGACCTAGGGACGCACCGGAAACGATTTGCCTCGCACTCCGGTGACCTGTACTGTCGTACCCCTGCCTGAGCCCAACACGACATCGCGTCGGGGTTCGGCAGCGACGTATCAAGCCGAGATCCTAACTGGTCTAAACCTCTGCATGCCCGCAGGGGGAAGGGCCGGGGGTGGTCACCGGGCCGGAAAAAGCCTGATAAGGTTTGAAACGTCGAAGGGAAAGCCCGGAGGGCCTGGTGAAAAGGGCCTGAAGGAAGCGTCCGTTCCTTGAGAACTCAACAGCGTGCCAAAAATCAACGCCAGATTAGTTGATA
>NZ_JBFADP010000095.1:0-18057 GCF_040641415.1 Streptomyces sp. NPDC020875
TCGCGGACTCCTCGCGCGGCGGCGATGCCGTGGACTGCCTCGTGGAGCAGTCGTTCGAAGGACAGCTCGCCGCCGCAGGCGGACGACGACTCTCCCCGGCGCGAGGACCGCGCCGGGGCCTTCGTCGGGACCGGTGGAGGCGGGGCGGATTCCGGGCGGAACCCGGCCGCCGCGCCGTTCCGGGCCCGGCTCAGCTCTCCGTACCGGCCCCGCCCAGCCCGTCGTACCCGCCGGAGTCCTCGGCCGCCGCCTCCGCGTCGGCGGCCTCGACCTCCTCGCGGGTGACCCCCAGCAGATAGAGCACGGTGTCGAGGAACGGCACGTTCACCGCCGTATGGGCGGCCTCCCGCACCATCGGCTTGGCGTTGAACGCCACCCCGAGACCGGCCGCGTTCAGCATGTCCAGGTCATTGGCGCCGTCGCCGATCGCCACGGTCTGCGCCAGCGGCACCCCGGCCTCCGCCGCGAACCGCCGCAGCAGCCGGGCCTTGCCCGCCCGGTCCACGATCTCCCCGGTGACCCGGCCCGTCAGCCACCCGTCCACGATCTCCAGCGTGTTGGCCGAGGCGAAGTCCAGCCCGAGCCGCTCCTTCAGATCGTCCGTCACCTGGGTGAAGCCACCGGAGACCACGCCCACCTGGAAGCCGAGCCGCTTCAGCGTACGGATCAGGGTCCGCGCGCCCGGCGTCAGCCGCACCTCGGCCCTGACCTTCTCCACCACCGACGCGTCGAGCCCCTCCAGCAGCGCCACCCGGGCGTGCAGCGACTGCTCGAAGTCCAGCTCGCCCCGCATCGCGGCGGCCGTCACCTCGGCGACCCGCTCCTCGCACCCGGCGTGCGCCGCGAACAGCTCGATGACCTCGTCCTGGATCAGGGTCGAGTCCACATCCATCACCACCAGCCGCTGCGCCCGGCGGTGCAGTCCGGCCGAGACCACGGCCACATCGACCCCGATCTCCGCCGACTCGGTCGCCAGCGCAGTCCGCAGCGCCTCGGTGCCGACGCCCGACACCGCGAACTCCACCGCCGTCACCGGATACTTGGCCAGCCGGAAGATCCGGTCGATGTTCCCCCCGGTACCGGTGATCGTGGCGGCTATGGCCGCGGTGGCCTCCGCCGTCAGCGGATGGCCGAGAACGGTGACATGGGAGCGCCCGACACCACGCGGCCGGTTGTCGCCCGTGCCCGAGATGATCTCGGCCTGGAGCTTCAGGGACTCCGCCCAGCTGTGGACGGTGGCCCGCAGATCGCCCTCGTCGGCCCCGGCCGTGGTCGGCGCCGTGACCAGGGCGCACAGCACCAGGCGCCCCCGGGAGACGACCTGCTCGATATCGACGACGTCGACCGCGTAGGCGGCGAGGGTGTCGAACAGACCGGCGGTGATCCCCGGCCTGTCCTTCCCGAAGATCTTGACCAGAAGGGTACGTACATCGGAATTCTGCGAAGCGCTCATGGTGGTCCCACCGTAACCGCGAAACGTCACTGCGAGCCGCCGTGTCCCGGTTGCTGGACACCGTTCACCGGTCGTCCGGGGGCCGTCGCAGATAGGGGTTGGTCCCCGGATTCGGCGGCCGGTACGGGGGCGCTGGATCGTACGGGCCCTCGCCGGAATTCCCCGTACCGTACGGTCCCGATTCCGGTCCTGCTCCCGTACCGTACGGCCCCGCCTCCCGCCCGGCGGGTCCGTACGGGTCCACCGGGCCGGGCGCGCCACCCGGCGGTACGGGCTCCGCGACCAGCCGGGCCCGGCCCCGCCGCCCCGCCGCGTACACCAGCAGCGCCCCCGCTCCGCCCGCGCCCGCGCCCCACACCGCGCCCAGCGCCGCCGCCCATCCCGGACGGCCCTCCACCGCGATCCCGGCGCCGAACGCGTCGAAACCCAGCAGCGACAGCGACGCCCCCACCGACACCTCCGTCAGCCGGACCAGCAGCGGCAGCGCCACCGCCGACAGAGCCCCCAGCCACAGCGCGCACCGGACGGCATAGGCGGCCGCGCCCCGCCCGGCGAACGGGGTACGGGCCGCCGCCAGCACCCCCGCGTGCAGCATCAGCACCGCCGCGGCCACCGCCAGCAGCCAGACCCGGGAGTCCAGCTCGGCCAGCCGGGCCACGGTCGCGGGCTCACCGTCCGCCCCCCGGAAGAACTCGTCCAGCGGATCCGGCAGCGCGGCCCTGGCCAGCGCGCCGTCCGCCCGTCCGTCGACCGGCACGAAGAGCCCGAGGGGCACCCCCAGCCACACCCCGTTGGGCGCCCCCAGCAGGGCCGACCCCGCGATCAGCCGGGGATGCTCGTCGCCGACGGCCGCGTACCCCGCCGCCGCGTACCCGGCGACCACGGCCCCCAGCAGTACCGAGACCAGCGCCGACGCCGCCGGCCGCGCCCGGTCGTGCCACCGGCCGACGGTGCCGGGCAGCGCCGCCCGGCCCGCCACCAGGGCGATCAGCAGTACCCCCGCCACCCACACCAGCGCGCCCGGGACCGAGTCCGCGGCCTCCACCCGGAAGCCGACCGCCGCCCGGGCGTCCACCAGCTCGGCCAGCCGGCCGGGCAGCCGCCCCGCCGAGTCCCCGAGCCGCCGCCCCAGGTCGCCCAGCCCGTCCGGGAGGCGCAACCCGCCCGGATCCCACCGCCCGCCGGGTCCCGTGCCGCCGCCGTCACCACCGCCGTCCGGTACGAGTCGTTCGCCGTCGAAGGTCACCACGTCCCGGCCCGCCCGGGCCAGGCCCGCCGTCGTTGCCGTGAACAGCAGCGCCACCGTGCCCGCCCGGGCCGCCAGCTCCCGCCACGACACCGCGCCGGCCCGCCGCAAGGACCGCAGGAAGACCACCGCCAGCGGCAGCGCGCCCGCCAGCGCCACCCCCAGCGGGGCGATGCCGAGACTCGTCCCGGCCTCGGCACCGGTCAGCCCGAAGAGGGACACATCGCCCGCCGGGACCACCGAACCGCCCACCGCGAGCACCACCACGGCGGCGGTCATCGGACCGAGCCGCCCCTCGGCGTCCGCGTTCAGCAACCGGAGCCCCAGCGCGGCGGCCCCGGCCATGGCGACGAACGCCCAGCCGACGGCGGCCAGGGCGCAGAGCAGTACATCGGCCCAGGGGAGCGCCCGCCCGGCGGGCCGCCGCCCGGTCCGTCCGTACCCGGGCCCTCCCCGGCCGCCGGAACCGTCCGTGCCCGCCACGAGTGCCCTCCCCGGGTCCCTTCCGGCTCCCCGGCCGCCGGACCGGCGCCCGGCCGTCCCGCACCCGGCGGCGCGCGAGGACGCGGCACGGGGGAGCGCGGGGGAGCGTTGGACGCCTACCACTGTCGGGCCGGACCCCCCGGGCGTCAACCGGCCCCGTACGCCTGGCCGTCCGGGCCCGCGGCGAGCCCGGTTTCCTTCTCCGGTGCCCCGCCTGAAATAGTTCCCCCCGATATTCGCCATCCCTAGACTCCCTGGCACGGGGGTAATTCGGGGGACAACTAGTGGGGCATGGAGTGCGGGAACTCGTACTGGAATGGAATGGAAGGTCCTGGCCGCTCGATCCGGCCAGGACGTACACCCTGGGGCGGGATCCGCAGGGGGACGTGGTCTTCGACGACGGCCGGGTGTCCTGGCGGCATGCCAGCATCAGGTGGGGCGGACACGGCTGGATCATCGAGGACCACGGCAGCACCAACGGCACCTACGCGGAGGGGCACCGGATCCAGCAGACCGATCTCGGGGCCGGTGCGGTGGTCCGGCTGGGGAACGCCACCGACGGTCCGCTGCTGACACTCACGGCGCCGCCGCAGGCCGCCGTACCCGCGCAGCCGCAGGCGTACGCCCGGCCCCCGGCCCCGGCTCAGGCCCAAGCCCCGGCTCAGGCGCCGACGGCACCGGCCCCGGGCGTCCCGGGCCACGGCGCCCCGCCGCCCGCTCAGGGCGCGCCCGCCCCGCACGGCTGGCCGGGACAACCCGGCCACCAGCACATATCCCAGCAGCCGCAGCAGGCACACCCGCAGCAGCCGTCACCGCACGTCCCCGCCCAGCACGCCCCGCCCGGCCCCGGCGCCGGTCACCAGGGTCACGCGCAGGGACACGTTCCCGGCCAGGCGCAGGGACACGGCCAGGGACCGCACGCCGACCGCAGCCCCACCACCTTCCACCAGCTGGCCCTGGGCCGGGTGATGCGGATCGGCCGCGCGCTGGAGAACGAACTCGTCGTCTCCGACCTCCAGGTCTCCCGCCACCACGCCGAGTTCACCGCCGCGCCCGACGGCCGCTTCCAACTCCGCGACCTGGGCTCCCACAACGGCACCTATGTCAACGGCCAGCCGATGGCCAAGTCCGCCACGGTCGTCATCGGCCCGCAGGACATCGTCGGCATCGGCCACTCCACCTTCCGGGTCGTCGGCGACCGGCTGGAGGAGTTCGTCGACACCGGTGAGGTCTCCTTCTCGGCCCGCCAGCTCACCGTCACCGTCGACGGCGGCAAGCAGATCCTCCGCGACGTCTCCTTCGGCGTCCCCGAGAAGTCGCTGGTCGCCGTGATCGGCCCGTCGGGCTCCGGCAAGTCGACCCTGCTCAAGGCCCTCACCGGCTACCGCCCCGCCAACGAGGGCGAGGTCCTCTACGACCAGCGCAGCCTCTACAAGCAGTTCGCCGAGCTGCGCCAGCGGATCGGGCTCGTACCGCAGGACGACATCCTGCACAAGGAGCTGACCGTACGGAAGGCGCTCCGGTACGCCGCCAAGCTCCGCTTCCCCGGCGACACCGCGACCGCCGAGCGCGAGGCCAGGATCGACGAGGTGCTGCGCGAGCTGAAGCTCGACATCCACCGCGACAAGAAGATCACGGCGCTCTCCGGCGGCCAGCGCAAGCGGGTCTCCGTCGCCCTCGAACTGCTCACCAAGCCGTCCCTGATCTTCCTCGACGAGCCGACCTCCGGCCTCGACCCGGGCATGGACCGCGATGTGATGCAGCTGCTGCGCGGCCTCGCCGACGACGGCCGTACCGTCCTGGTGGTCACCCACTCGGTCGCCGAGCTGGGCCTCTGCGACAAGCTGCTGGTGATGGCGCCCGGCGGCTCCGTCGCCTACTTCGGCCCGCCGGACGAGGCACTCAACTTCTTCGGCTACGACACCTGGGCCGATGTCTTCTCCGCCTTCGAGAACTACCGGGACTACGACTGGGCGGGCCGCTGGCGCGGCTCCCAGCACTACCGGCTCTACGCCGCCGACGCCGATCAGGCCGCCGCCCCGGCCCAGGCCCCGCAGGCCGCGCCCCGGCAGATCCGGCCGCCGAAGCCGCAGAGCTGGGGCGCCCAGCTCTTCACCCTGATCCGCCGCTATCTCTCCGTCATCGGCTCCGACAAGGGCTTCATGGGGCTGATGGTGATCCTGCCGGCCGTCCTCGGGTTCGTGAGTGTGGTCATCCCGGCCAAGTTCGGCCTGGCCGCCCCGGACGACGGCAAGACCCCGTTCAACGGCGACGCGGGCACGATCATGCTGATCCTCGCGGTCGGCATGTGCTTCTCCGGGGCGGCGAACTCGGTCCGTGAGCTGATCAAGGAACGGGTGATCTACGAACGCGAACGGGCGACCGGACTGTCACGCTCCGCGTATCTGATGTCCAAGGTGATCGTCCTCGGCATGATCACCGCCCTCCAGGGCGTGATCATCTGCGGGATCGGCTTCGCCACCCGCGAGTTGCCCGCCGAGGGCCTGATCCTGCCGCCCGCCGTCGAGATGTGCCTGGTGATCATCGCCCTGGGCTTCACCTCGATGATGTTCGGCCTGGTGATCTCGGCCCTGGTCAAGACGGCCGAGAAGACCATGCCGCTGCTGGTCATGTTCGCCATCGTGCAGGTCGTCTTCACCGGTGTGCTGTTCAAGATCTACGGCTCGCCCGGCCTGGAGCAGTTCGCGTATCTGATGCCCTCGCGCTGGGCCATCGCGGGCGTCGGCGCCACCCTCGACCTCGGGCGGCTGATGCCGCCCTGGGACGCCAAGAACCCCGGGGACACCGATCCGCTCTGGGAGAACACCGTCGCCCAGTGGGGGACCAACATCGGGATCCTGCTCGCCATCGGCGTGGTCTGCGGCCTCGCGGTCGCCCGGCTGCTGCGCCGCCACGAGCCGGAGGTCATGCGCAAGTAGCCCGGCCCGGCACCATCACGGACCGGAAGGGCGGCACCCGCGCGGGGTGCCGCCCTTCCGGCGTCCGAAGAGGTCCGTCGTCGGCTCAGTAGGCGCCGAAGACGTTGTCGATCGAGCCGTAGCGGTCGGCGGCGTAGTTGGCCGCGGCCACGATGTTGGCGACCGGGTGGTACAGGTCGAACGGGGTGCCCTTGACGTGGTACGTGTTGAAGGTCGGCTGGATGACCTGCAGCAGACCCTTCGAGGGGATGCCGTTCCGGGCGTTGATGTCCCAGTTGTTGATCGCCTGCGGGTTACCGCTGGACTCCCGCATGATGTTGCGGTGCAGCCCGTGGTACGAACCCGGGATGTCGTGCTTGTCCATGATGTCGAGCGCCTCGCGGATCCAGCCGTCGAGGTTGTTCGCGTACACCTTGGGCTTGGCGGCGGGCTTGGCGGCCGAAGCGGCGACCGAACGGGTCGCGGCCTGCGACTCGGCGGCCCGCTTCTTCGCGGCGTTCGCGGCGGCGGCCTTCTTGGCGGCGGCGTCGGCCGCGGCCTTCTTCAGCGCGGCGTCGGCAGCGGCGGCGGCGTCGGCCTCGACCTTGACGGCCTGCTTCACGGCCGCCTCGACCTGGGCGTCGAAACCGTTCTTCTGGGCCTCCAGGCCCGTCGTCAGCACCGCGGCCTGGACGGCCTCGGACCGGTCGGCCACGGCGGCGGCCGAAACGGCGGCCGGGACCTGCGCGGGGGCGGCCTCGGCCTTGGTGGCACCACCGGGCACGAGGGAGAGGGTGACAGCTGCGGCGCCGGCGGTGGCGATACCGGCGATCGAGACCTTGCGGGCCTTGGTCATACGGATGCTGGACGCGGACATACAGGCGTACCTCTTCGGTCGGGGATATTGCCGCCCGAGAACTGCATTCGGGCCGGAGCGGTTGCTTCGCTCCACGGCGGGGCGGCAACGAGAAGCAATTCTTAGCTGCGGCAAAAACCCCTGGCAATCATGTGACGTACGACCCCGGATAGTGGATCGCCTTGCCGCGATAACTGCCTCTCACCCGACACGACCCCGCTCACGAGGTCTTTATCCGCCTACTAACGAAATTCGTAAGTGACCTGCGCCCTATGCCAGGGCTCACACCCGACCCCCGCCGATCTCACCATCAGTTGCACCAGCAATTCGATGAGTCATTGCCCTCCGGGACCCGGGGGCGCGGTGCGCCGGAGAAAGCGGCGCCGGGCCCCCATTGCCGAAGGCACAGGGGGGCGGAACCGTGCGAGCGACCGCGTACGGCCCCCGGCACCCCGCCCCCGCCCCCGCAACGGATCAGAGCAGCGACCGCGCCCCGTACCGCCCGCTCACCGGCCGCTCGTCCAGCAGCCGCAGAAACGCCGGTGCCACGGACTCCGGCGTCGGCCGGTACTCGCCGTCCTCCGCCGGAACCGCCGCCGTATGCAGATCGGTGTCCATATCGCCCGGATCCACCGCCCACACCCGCAGCCCCGGCTCCTCCACCGCCAGCACCGCCGCCAGGTGGTCCAGCGCCGCCTTCGCCGCCCCGTAGCAGCCCCAGGTCTCGTACGGCTCCGCCCCCGCCTCGGAGCTGATCGTCACCACCGTGCCCGCCGCCGACGCCCGCAGCAGCGGCAGCGCCTCCTGCACCAGCCCCAGCGCCGCCACCACATTCACCTCCAGCGCCTGCCGCAGCCCCGCGAGCGGATGCTCCTCCAGCCGGACCAGCGGCTCGGCCCCCAGCACACTCGCATTGCTCACCAGCAGATCGAGACCGCCCAGCTCCCCGGCCGCCGCCACCAGGGCCGCCCGGTGCGCCCCGTCCGTGACATCTCCCGGTACGGCCACCACCCGCGTCCCGTAAGCCGCCGCCTCACGCGCCGTGGCCGTGAGCACGCTCCCGGTCCTCGCCCCCAGCACCAGATCCCAGCCCCGGGCCGCCAGCGCGAGCCCCAGCGCCCGCCCGAGCCCCTTGGAACCACCCGTGATCACCGCTACCGGCATATCGGCACCCCTTTCCACTTCCGCTTCCGCCGGCCCGCCGCCCGCTCCCCGCCCGCGGGACGCCCGCCCGGCACCCGTACGCGTCACGCGCCGACGCCGCCACCGTAGAAACCGCCCCGCGCCCCGCGCCTCGTCCGCCGGACCCCACCCGGGAAGGCCCTTCGACCTAGGCCCACGGCCCTAATCACCCGCCGTCCCCGGCCCGATACCGGCCCCGTTCCCCGCCGGTACGGTGAACACATGAGTCACCGAACCGGCGCGGGCCTCGCCGCCGTGAGCACCGCACTCCTCGCGATGAGCAGACATCTGGAGGTCCGCGACGTCCTCAAGACGATCGTCGCCTCCGCCCGCGAACTGCTCGACGCCGAGTACGCGGCCCTCGGCGTCCCCGACGACCACGGCGGCTTCGCCCAGTTCGTCGTCGACGGCGTCAGCGACGCCCAGTGGAAGGCCATCGGCCCGCTGCCCCGGCAGCACGGCGTACTCGCCGCCATGCTCCGCGACGCCCGTACGGAACGGCTCGCCGACGTCCGCGAGGACCCCCGCTTCGGCGGCTGGCCCGCCGCCCACCCCGATATGAAGGACTTCCTCGGCCTCCCCATCAAGGACGGCGACGAGACCATCGGCGCCCTCTTCCTCGCCAACAAGAAGTGCCCCCGCACCGACGGCGGCTGCGGCTTCACCGAGGACGACGAGGAACTGCTGTCGATCCTCGCCCAGCACGCCGCGATCGCCCTCACCAACGCCCGGCTCTACGAACGCAGCCGCGAGCTGACCATCTCCGAGGAACGCTCCCGCCTCGCCCACGAGCTGCACGACGCCGTCAGCCAGAAGCTCTTCTCCCTCCGGCTGACCGCCCAGGCCGCCACCGCCCTCGTCGACCGCGACCCCGTCCGGGCCAAGGACGAGATGCACCAGGTCGCCGCCCTCGCCGCCGAGGCCGCCGACGAACTGCGCGCCGCCGTGGTGGAGCTGCGCCCCGCCGCCCTCGACGAGGACGGTCTCGTCAACACCCTGCGGACCCAGATCCAGGTACTCGACCGCGCCCACAGCGCCCGGGTCACCTTCGACACCGGCGGACTGAAGGCCCTGCCCGCCGCACAGGAGGAGGCCCTGCTGCGGGTCGCCCAGGAAGCCCTCCACAACGCGCTGCGGCACTCCGCGGCCGACAAGGTCGACGTCACCCTCACCCGGCGCGGCGCCGGAGCCGTCCTCAGCGTCACCGACAACGGCAAGGGGTTCGACCCCCGTACGGTCCGCCGGGCGGGCCGCCACCTCGGACTCGTCTCCATGCGCGACCGGGCGAGCGGCGTCGGCGGCCGGCTCCGGGTCCGCTCCACGCCCGGCCAGGGCACCACGATCGAAATGGAGGTCCCCGGTGGGTGACCGTATTCGCGTACTGCTCGTCGACGACCATCAGGTCGTCCGCCGCGGACTCCGTACTTTCCTGGAGGTCCAGGACGACATCGAGGTCGTCGGCGAGGCCGGTGACGGCGACGAGGGCGTCGCCCGGGCCGAGGAGCTGCGGCCGGACGTCGTCCTGATGGACGTCAAGATGCCCGGCACCGACGGCATCGAGGCCCTGCGCAGACTGCGCGAGGCGGCCAACCCGGCCCGGGTCCTGATCGTCACCAGCTTCACCGAACAGCGGACCGTCGTCCCCGCCCTGCGCGCCGGGGCCTCCGGCTACGTCTACAAGGACATCGACCCCGACGCGCTGGCCGGAGCCATCCGCTCCGTCCACGCCGGACACGTCCTCCTCCAGCCCGAGGTCGCCGGGGCCCTGCTCTCCCAGGACGACCCGGCCACCGGCACCGGCCGCGGCGGCACGCTCACCGAACGGGAACGCGAGGTCCTCGGCCTGATCGCGGACGGCCGCTCCAACCGGGAGATCGCCCGGGCCCTCGTCCTGTCGGAGAAGACGGTGAAGACCCATGTCTCCAACATCCTGATGAAGCTCGACCTCGCCGACCGCACGCAGGCCGCGCTCTGGGCCGTACGCCACGGCCTCACCAACTGACCCGGCCCGCCACCGCCGCGCCCCGAACCGGCTCGGGTCGCCGGGTTCCCGGGCAGCCGAAGATTCATACCGTCGGATGAATGTCACCCGGACGGCGCAACCCCCGCGCCGTCCGGCCGTTCTCCAGGACGTGCCGCGGCGACCCCGCCGCGGCCGTCGTCCAGGAGGAAGACCCACGTGAAGAACCTGAAGAAGGCCGCCGCTCTCACCATGATCACCGGCAGCCTGGTCGCCGCGGGCGCCGGTGTCGCCGCGGCCCACACCGGCGGCGGTGCCCACGCCGGTGGCCACGCCGTCAACTCCCCGGGTGTCGCCTCCGGCAATGTGGTTCAGGTCCCGGTCCACATCCCGGTGAACGCCTCGGGCAACTCGGTGAATGTGATCGGCGTGCTCAACCCCGTCTTCGGCAACGCCGCCTTCAACGGCTGACCCCCACCCGCCGGAGGGGGCCCCACCACCCCCTCCGGCCGGGAACCCCGGCCGTACGGCACCCCTGACACCGCCGTACGGCCGCTCGCGGCGCCCCCGGCCGTCCGTACCGACGGCCGTACTGCGCGTCCGGCGATCTCAGCGCCCCCGCTCCAGCTCCTCCACATAGGCGTTGTACGCGGCCACCCGCGCCCGCCGCGCCACCCGCTCCACCGGCCGCAGCGCCTCGCCCCGCGCCGCCATCTCCGACGCGCTCACCGCGCCCCCGTGCCCGCTCGTCAGCGCCAGGGTCACCAGCGACCCCACCCGGCCCGCCAGCTCCAGGACCCGGACCGCGCGCGGCGGATACCCCGGCGCCAGTGCCGCCGTCCCCGCCTCCGCCCGCGCCCGGTAGGCGTCGATCGCCGCCTCGGCCGCCGGACCCGACGCCGCGACGTCCAGCCGGGACAGCACCAGCGTCGCCTCCCGCAGCCCCTCCGCCAGCTCCCGCTCCGCCTCGCCGAGCGACGGTACGTCCGCCGGATGCGCCTCCCGGACCGGCAGGCACTCCCAGACGACCTCCACATGACGGTCCCCCGCGGGCCCGGCCCCGGACACCTCGGGCACCAGCCCGTACGGCGCCCCGAACCCGACCGCCGCCTCCGCCGCCGCCAGCGCCCGCGCGTTGAACTCGGCCGGTCCGCTCAGCCCCAGCGGATGCCCCGGCACCGGCAGGGCCACCCGCCAGCCGGTCACCCCGAGCCCCCGCAGCCGCCCCAGGGCCAGCGTCAGCCCCACCGGACCCGGCTCACCGGGCAGCCCGCGGACCCGGTGCACGGCGTCGTCACCGGTGATCGCCCCCGCCGCGTCGTCCGGCGACACCCGGCCCGCCAGCAGGGCGTTGCCCCACATCGCCAGCCGTCCTGAACGTGGTTCCGAAGGATCCGAGATCATCCCCCCACCTTAGGCAGACCCGGCCCCCGGGAAACCCGCCCGGACCGTCCCGCCCCGGCCGACGGCGACCCGGCCGGGACCCGGGAACGGACCGGGGGACGGGGAAGCCCGGCAGGTGGCGTAGATTTCTTCGAGGGGGCTGCCCGCAGGCGTCGGGCCCCCGGACACCTCAACACGATTGCATGGGGAGACAACGCGCTCATGAGCGATGTACTGGAGCTGGTGGACGTATCCGTGGTCCGCGACGGACGCGCTCTGGTGGACGACGTCTCCTGGTCGGTCAAGGAAGGCGAGCGCTGGATCATCCTCGGCCCCAACGGCGCCGGGAAGACCACCCTCCTCAACCTGGCCTCCAGCTATCTCTACCCCACCACGGGCACCGTCCGGATCCTCGACGAACGCCTCGGCGCCGTGGACGTCTTCGAACTCCGCCCCCGGATCGGTATCGCCGGTATCGCCATGGCGGAGAAGCTCCCCAAGCGCCAGACCGTCCTCCAGACCGTCCTCACCGCCGCCTACGGCATGACCGCCACCTGGCGCGAGGACTACGACCAGGTCGACGAGGACCGCGCCCGCGCCTTCCTCGACCGGCTCGGCATGACCGAGTACCTGGACCGCAAGTTCGGCACCCTCTCCGAGGGCGAGCGCAAGCGCACCCTGATCGCCCGCGCCATGATGACCGACCCCGAGCTGCTCCTCCTCGACGAGCCCGCCGCCGGTCTCGACCTCGGCGGCCGCGAGGATCTCGTACGCCGCCTCGGCCGGCTCGCCCGCGACCCGTACGCCCCCTCCATGATCATGGTCACCCACCATGTCGAGGAGATCGCTCCCGGCTTCACCCACGT
This sequence comes from Streptomyces sp. NPDC020875, assembly GCF_040641415.1. NCBI lineage: Bacteria > Bacillati > Actinomycetota > Actinomycetes > Kitasatosporales > Streptomycetaceae > Streptomyces > Streptomyces sp. NPDC020875. The sequence goes on from NZ_JBFADP010000095.1 coordinate 12,348, forward strand.
CCTGATGATCCGCCAGGGCAAGGTACTGGCCGCCGGTCCCATCGAGATGGAACTGACCTCCCGCAACCTCTCCCGCTGCTTCGGCCTTCCGCTCGTCGTCGAGCGCCGCGGCGACCGCTGGACCGCCCACGGACTTCCGCTGGGCTGACCGCCGCCCTCGCCCTCTGTCCCGAGCCGGGCCGCCGACCTACCATGACCATGTGGAAATCGACGCATGGGTGTGGTGGCTGATCGCGGCGGTCGGACTGGGTATCCCCCTGGTCCTCACGGCGATGCCGGAGTTCGGGATGTTCGCGGCGGGCGCGGTCGTCGCCGCCGTCGTGGCGGCGCTCGGAGGCGGGGTCGTCCTCCAAGTCCTCGTCTTCGTCGTGGTGTCCGTGGCACTAGTCGCCGTGGTCCGGCCGATCGCCGCCCGACATCGCTCCCAAGCCTCCGGGTTCACCAGCGGAGTCGACGCCCTGAAAGGACGTCAGGCCGTGGTCGTCGAACGGGTGGACGGCAACGGCGGCCGGATCAAACTCGCGGGCGAGGTGTGGTCCGCCCGGCCCCTCGACCCCGAGCAGAGCTACGAACCCGGCCGCCAGGTCGACGTGGTAGAGATCGACGGCGCGACCGCCGTGGTCATCTGACCGGAACGGCGCGCATGACCGCCCGTCATCTGGGAAACTCGATCATCATCACACCATCATCCGGCAGCGAAGGGCACGGGGAAACGCGATGCAACCGATCATCATCGTCCTGATCATTCTGGTGGTGCTGGTCTTCATCGCCCTGATCAAGACGATCCAGGTCATCCCGCAGGCCAGCGCGGCGATCGTCGAACGGTTCGGCCGCTACACCCGCACCCTCAACGCGGGCCTCAACATCGTCGTCCCGTTCATCGACTCGATCCGCAACCGCATCGACCTCCGGGAACAGGTCGTCCCCTTCCCGCCCCAGCCGGTGATCACCCAGGACAACCTGGTCGTCAACATCGACACGGTCATCTACTACCAGGTCACCGACGCCCGGGCCGCTACCTACGAGGTCGCCAGCTACATTCAGGCCATTGAGCAGCTCACCGTCACCACCCTGCGGAACATCATCGGCGGCATGGACCTGGAGCGCACCCTCACCTCCCGCGAGGAGATCAACGCGGCGCTCCGCGGTGTCCTCGACGAGGCCACCGGCAAGTGGGGCATCCGGGTCAACCGCGTCGAGCTGAAGGCCATCGAGCCGCCCACCTCCATCCAGGACTCGATGGAGAAGCAGATGCGCGCCGACCGCGACAAGCGGGCCGCGATCCTCACCGCCGAGGGCATCCGGCAGTCCCAGATCCTCACCGCCGAGGGCGAGAAGCAGTCCGCGATCCTCCGCGCCGAGGGTGAGGCCAAGGCCGCCGCCCTGCGCGCCGAGGGCGAGGCCCAGGCGATCCGTACCGTCTTCGAGTCCATCCACGCGGGCGACCCGGACCAGAAGCTCCTCTCGTACCAGTACCTCCAGATGCTTCCGAAGATCGCCGAGGGCGACGCCAACAAGCTCTGGATCGTGCCCAGCGAGATCGGCGACGCCCTCAAGGGCCTCTCCGGCGCCTTCGGCAACCTCGGCGGCGGCGTCCCCGGCTTCAACACCGGCGGCAACGGCAACGGCAGCGGCACCGAACGACGCGAAGTGCCCCCCGTCGACTGATCACCCACCCCGTCCGGCATGATCGGTGCCCAGCGCACCGATCATGCAGGGGGCACCATGACCATCTGGGAGATGCTCGCCGTCTTCGCCGCGGGCATCGGCGCGGGCACCATCAACACCATCGTCGGATCCGGCACCCTGATCACCTTCCCGGTCCTCCTCGGCGTCGGGCTCCCCCCGGTCACCGCCACCGTCTCCAACGGCCTCGGCCTGGTCGCCGGATCCATCAGCGGAGCCATCGGCTACCGGGACGAACTCACCGGACAGCGGGCCCGCGTCCTCAGGCTCTCCGCCGTCGCGGCGGTCGGCGGAGTCGCCGGAGCGGCCCTGCTGCTCACCCTCCCCAGTACCGCCTTCGAGACCATCGTCCCGGTCCTGGTCACCCTCGCCCTGGTCCTGGTGATCCTCCAGCCCCGGATCTCCCGCGCCGTCCAGCGCCGCCGGGAGAAGACCGGCACCACCCCCCACCCCGACGGCGGCCCCCTCCTCCTCGCCGGGCTGCTGGCGGCCAGCGTCTACGGCGGCTACTTCACCGCCGCCCAGGGCATCATCTACATGGCCCTGATGGGCATGCTGATCGACGACACCCTCCAGCGCCTCAACGCCACCAAGAACATCCTCGCCGCCGTCGTCAACAGCGTCGCCGCGATCTTCTTCCTCTTCGCCGCCGACTTCGACTGGACCGCCGTCCTCCTGATCGCCGTCGGCTCCACCATCGGCGGCCAGATCGGCGCCAGGACGGGCCGCCGGCTCTCACCCACCGTGCTCCGCGCCCTCATCGTCGTCGTCGGCACCGTCGCCCTGGTCCAGCTGCTGATCCAGCGGTACGGCTGACGCCCCGATCCCGCTGCTCCGGTACGGGAAAGGCCCGCCCCTCCCGGGAACGGGCCTCCTTCGACGTCTCGTACGCGCCTACGCCGCCGGGCGCTCGGCGGCCCGCAGCCACTCCGGCAGCTCGGACCGCTCACCGGCCCGCAGCGACAGCAGCATCGCGTCCGCCGGGGACGGCACGAACGGCTGGTGCAGCATCGGCATCCCCGCCTCCTCCGGCGTACGGTCGGCCTTGCGGTGATTGTCCTCCGCACACGACGCGACCGTGTTCAGCCAGCTGTCCGCACCGCCGTGGGACCGCGGCACCACATGGTCCACGGTCGTGGCACGCCTACCGCAGTACGCGCACCGGTGCTGGTCCCTGACCAGCACGCCCCGCCTCGACCACGGGGCCTGTCTTCGGAACGGCACCCGGACGTAGCGGCAGAGCCTGATCACCCGGGGCACCGGAAGGTCGACCGTCGCGCCGCGGACCCGGAGACCGGGGTGGGCCTGTTCGACGACGGCCTTGTCCTGCAGGACCAGAACCACCGCGCGATTCAGTGACACCGTCGACAGTGGTTCGAAGCTCGCGTTGAGTACCAGCGTGTCCCGCATCGTCCCCCACCTCCGTTCACCGGCCCGGCCTCCGCGGGCCCGGGGATGGATCAACTCTGGCCGGACGCGCCGTAATGAACAACGCAATATCCGAACCGCCGGACCAACGACACCACCGGACAGAAAAACTGCCCTGTCCTGATCTCTCCACGACCAGGACAGGGCAAACAAGAAACGAACGGTCAGTGCGACCGCGATCGGACCACGAACCTCAGCCGTCGGCCGAAACCTCGTACTCACCGATCAGCTGGGCCCGGCCCAGCGCGTGGAAGCGGAGATGGAATCCGACCACCGCGGGCGACGCGTCGGCATCCGGACCCAGTTGCTCGGTGTCGACCGCGTACACCGTGAAGACATAGCGGTGCGGCCCGTCACCCGCCGGGGGAGCGGCCCCGCCGAACTCCTTCGAGCCGTAGTCGTTACGGACGTGCACCGCGCCCTCCGGCAGCCCCGGGAACGCCCCGCCGCCCGCACCCGCCGGCAGTTCGGTCACCGACACCGGGATGTCGAAGACCACCCAGTGCCAGAACCCGCTCCCGGTCGGCGCGTCCGGGTCGAAACAGGTCACGGCGAAACTCTTCGTCCCGGCCGGGTGCCCCTCCCAGCGCAGCTGAGGCGAGGTGTTCCCCTCCGCGTACACCTGGGCGGAGCCCAGCACCGCACCAGGCGCCAGATCGTCGCTCACCACCGTGAACGACGCCACCTCGGGATGAAAGTCATGCGGCAGGGGAGCCCGCTGCTGCTCGGTCACGTCTGAACCTCCGATTCGCTGTCGGCTTGGAGCCCCGACCCTAGGGTCTTTCAGAACCAGTTGCGCCGACCGCCGACTTCGGTCAGCCACTGGTCGAGATAGGCCGTCCAGTCCTTCGAGGCGAAGTCGTGGTGACCGACCCTGAACGCCTTGTACGAATCGCTGCCGTCGGTGAAGAGCCCCGGCTTCTTGTCCATCTCCAGGATCACGTCCATCTCCCGGTCGTCGGCGACGAACGTCAGCTCCACCTGGCTCAGCCCCCGGTAGCGCTCCGGGGCGAAGAACTCGATCTCCTGGTAGAACGGCAGCAGCTGCCGGGTGTTCCGGATCCGGCCCCGCTCCATGTCGGCGCTCTTGAACCGGAAGCCGAGCTGCCCGAAGGCGTCGATGATCGCCAGCTGCGACGGCAGCGGATGCACCCGGACCGGGTCCAGATCGCCCGAGTCCACCGCCCGCGCGATCTCCAGCTCCGTCCGCACTCCGATGTCCATGCCGCGGATCGGCTGTCCGCCGATCGTGGTGACCGGCGTCTCCCACGGGATGTGCAGACCGAACGGCACCACATGGACCGCCCCCGCCTGCACCTCGAACTCACCGCCGAGCCGCTGCTTCACGAACTCGAGGTCCTGCTTGACCTCGTGATCGCCGCTCTCCACCTCGACCCGGGCCTGGAGCCCCACCGACAGCCCCTCGATCCGCTGGGCCACCGAGCCGCCCTGGATCCGCACCTCGCCCCGGACGACACCGCCCGGAACGACGTTCTCCTCGGTGAGCACCGTCTCCACCGAGGCGCCACCGGCGCCGAGGCTCGCGAGCAGCTTCTTGAAGCCCATGTCCTGATCCACTCCTTCGTACGGGTTTGTGCCTCATGGAAACGCCCGGCGGCCCTCCCCGGTTCCACGGGTACCCTCGGACGCCATGATCGAGCCATCCGCCGGGACCCCGGTGCCCCGGGCCTTCCTCGACCGCCCCGTCCTGGAGGTCGCGCCCGACCTCCTCGGCCGCCTCCTGGTCCGCCGGACCGCCGCGGGACCCATCGAACTGCGCATCACCGAGGTCGAGGCGTACGCGGGCGAGCTGGATCCCGGCTCCCATGCCTTCCGCGGCCGGACCCCGCGCAACGAGGTGATGTTCGGCCCGCCCGGTCACGCCTATGTCTACTTCACCTACGGGATGTGGCACTGCCTGAACGTGGTCTGCGGGCCCGAGGGCCGGGCCAGTGGGGTCCTGCTGCGCGCGGGCGAGGTACTGAAGGGCCGGGAGCTGGCCCGGAAACGTCGACTATCGGCCCGAAACGACAAGGAACTGGCCAAAGGCCCGGCCAGGCTCGCCACCGCACTCGATGTGGACCGGGCCCTCAACGGCACGGACCTCTGCTCCGCCGACCGGGGAGCCGACGCACCCCTGTCCCTCTATAGAGGAGAGGCTCCCCCGTCCGACCTGGTACGCAGTGGACCCCGCACCGGAGTCGGCGGCGACGGCGCCCGGCACCCCTGGCGCTTCTGGATCGACGGCGACCCCACGGTGAGCCCCTATCGGGCCCACACCCCCCGCAAGCGGCCGACTTGACTCGTCCATCCCGGACGTCTAACGTATTCCGAGCCGCTTGAGACGGGCCTGCTGTTCAGCACCCCCCGAAGCGGCCATCCACTGCTTACGACGAAGCCCGAACGGGCGCGATTTCGGCATGCCGAAAATCGTTTCGGATGAACTCGATTATGAGTCGCCGAAGAAATCGGCTAACGTAGTGGACACGCCGAAAGGCAAAAAGGCTTCTCCAGTCGGCCGCCCGATCGGAATCCAAGTCCGGAAACGGAATGGGAAAACGGTCTGGTAAGGTTGGAAACGCAAGACCGAAGGGAA
>NZ_JBFADP010000096.1:0-17890 GCF_040641415.1 Streptomyces sp. NPDC020875
AGCAGTACGGAGACCGTGAACGTCAGCACCGTGACGGCGTACGCCGCCGGATGGCCCGCGTACGCCACCACCACACCGGCCACCGACGGCCCGACGATCGCCCCCGCCTGCCAGCGCAGCGCGTTCAGCGCCGCCGCCGCGGTCTGCTGGTCGTGCGGCACGATCCGGGCGATCAGCGAGTCGATCGCCGGGCGCTGGAGCCCGGCCAGCGCCGAGACCCCGGCCGCCACCACATACAGCGGCCACAGCATCGGCTTCGGCAGCATCGCGTTGACCAGCAGGATCAGCGCCAGCAGCCCGAGCCCGGCCTCCGTCCACAGAATCAGCTTCCGGCGGTCCATGGCGTCCGCCAGCGCGCCGCCGTACAGCCCGAACACCACCAGCGGCACCAGCTCGACCGCGCCCATCGCCCCCACCGCCAGCGGGGACTCGGTGAGGTCCTTGATCTGCAACGGCAGGGCGATCATCGCCATGAAACTGCCGAAGTAGGTGATCAGCCCCTGGAGCCAGAGCAGCCGGAAGTCACGGGAGGAGCGCCAGGGCGCGAGATCGGGGAGTATCGCGGAGAGCTTGGGGGGCACAACGCGTCATCGTCCGCCCGACCCGGGGGCCCGGGCAACCGGTTTTCGTACCCGTGGCCCGGGTCGCGGGGCCCTTCAGCCGGTGGCGCGCTCGGCCTTGCCCCGCTTGATGTAGTACCAGGTCATATTGGACGAGAGACCGGCCAGCAGCACCCAGACGACGCCGATCCACATGCCCTGGACGAACGAGACCACAGCGGCGACCACGGCGAGCAGACAGGCGGCGAGCGTGTAGACGGCGAGGCGGGGCATGGGGGAGGGCTCCTGATCGGACGGTCGAGCGGTCGGACGCGCGAACGCGGCGTACGGTCCAGTGTCCCCCATGCCCCGCCCGGCCCCGTACGGCGGGTCCGCGCGGACGGGGACCTTCCGCACGGGCGGGCGCACGGGCCGGGCCGGGCCCCGGGCGGGCGGGCCCGCCGTACTCCGTCCCCTTCTTATCTGTCCTTATACGTCGGTGACCCGCAGCCCGGCGTGCGCCTTGTACCGCCGGTTCACCGAGATCAGATTCGCCACCAGCGACTCCACCTGATGCGCGTTGCGCAGCCGCCCCGCGAAGACCCCCCGCATCCCCGGAATCCGGGCCGTCAGCGCCTGGACGACATCCGTATCGGCCCGCGACTCGCCCAGCACCATCACATCGGTATCGATCTCCTCGACCGACGCGTCCTGAAGGAGAACGGCGGAGAGATGGTGGAACGCCGCCGTCACCCGCGAATCCGGCAGCAGCGCGGCGGCCTGCTCGGCGGCGCTGCCCTCGGCCGGCTTCAGCGCGTACGCGCCCTTCTTGTCGAAGCCCAGCGGATTGACACAGTCGATCACCAGCTTCCCGGCCAGCTCCGCGCGGAGCGACTCCAGCGTCGCGGCGTGCCCGTCCCACGGCACGGCCACGATCACCACATCGCTGCGCCGGGCGCACTCCGCGTTGTCGGCGCCCTCGACCCCGAGCCCCAGCTCGGCCGCCGCCGATCCGGCCCGCTCGGCGGAGCGCGAACCGATGATCACCTTCTGCCCGGCCAGGGCGAACCGGTAGGCCAGCCCCCGCCCCTGATCCCCGGTCCCACCCAGGACCCCGACCACGAGTCCCGACACATCGGGCAGCTCCCAGGGGTCCTTCGGAGCGGGCTTGGCATTGCTGTCAGTGGAAGTCATAAGCCGACCCTACTCGCAGGTAGCACCCCTCGTACGGGTGAGTCGCGGTGATAGCGCCACCCCCCGTACGCGCCCCGGGACAGGATGCGGCCCCATGGACGCTGTACGGGTGGCGCTACTGCGCGAGGTACTGGCGGGCACCGAGTGGCCGGGCGCGGCCCGCCGGTTCGCGGGCGCGCTCCGGGGCTCGGTGTCCCCACGCGGCGAAGGGCTCCTGCTGCTCGGCACCGAGGAGTACGAGCCGTGGCACCTCGCCGCCCATCTCGTCGACGAGGCAGCCTGGTCGGGCCGGACCGAACTCGCCCCCACCCTGATCCGCCACCGCGCCCGCCCCGGGGACCCGCCCCATCTCGCCGTCGGCCCCGCCCGGCTCCACCGGGCCCGGCGCGGCGAGACCCTGCTCCTGGTCGCCCCCGACCGCCCCGGCGACACCCTCCTCACCGACCTCGAAGCCGCCCGCCGCGCCGGAGTCACCCTCTTCACCCTCGACACGGGCGACCGGGACGTCCTGGCCCTCGCCCATGAATCCCTGACGGTCGCCCCCGGCACCGACGGCATCGACCTCGACACCGTCCAGCACCTGGTCAGCGCGGCGGCGGGCGAGAACGGCCACCCCCTGCCGGTCCGGGGCCGCCGCACCTTCCGCGACCGGGTCGCCCGGCTCGTGGACCATCTGACGTCCCCGCCGCCGGAACGCTGGTGACGGGCCGTCGAACGGTCACGCCAGCCGGATGATCTGCGCCTCGAACACCTTCACCGGAAAGACGAAGTCCTTCGTGCCGGTCCCGGTGGCGGTGGCGGTGGCGGTGAGCTGACCGACGGTGTACCCCTTGCGGAACACCACCACCTTCACGGGCACGGTCCTCCCCTCGCGAGTGACCTCGGCCCCGAACGCCATCGCCTGCTCGGCCCCCTGCGGCGCGACCTCCGCGACCACCTTCGCCACCCGCTGCTCGCCACCGCGCACGGTGACCTGGAACCCGCCCGCGCACTTCCTGAGCGCCTCGGCGAGCCCGTCCATCACGGCGGGCCCGCCGTCCCGGTCGTACAGCCCCAGCGTCACGACGGTCTCCACCCCGTCCCCGCTCAGCGCCTGCCCGGACACCGACTCCGGCTTCCCGAGCGCGACCCCGGCGAGCGCGTGCGCGACGGGCAGACACGCTTCGTCGTCCTCCGCGACCCGCACGTCCTTCCCGGCCACCCCGGCGGCGCCGGCGACCTTGTGCCCGGGCACGGCCCCGACGACGGCCTTCCCGAGCGCGTCCTTGGAAACGGGCCCGGCGGTGGGGCCGGTACGCACAGGAACCGTGACTCCGGCCCCCTCTGGGCCCCCGCCTCCGACTCCGGTACACGCCGAAAGGCCGAAAAGTCCCACAGTCGCTATAATTCCCAGCTTTTTTCGCCGTGAGCCCGTCAACTGATCGGCTGCCTTAGGTAGTAGAAGTTTGCCTCGCGAATTGCCTGCAGTTTCTTTCGTTGCGGCTGTGAGGCCTGGGGCTGCTTTCTTTGGATTTTTTGAATGACCGCCGGGCTTGGGGGTGTTCTTGTGGAGTTATAGTCAAGCACTTCAGGTGCCCCACCGTTGAGTGCAATGGGGCGCCTGAAGTTTACTGCTTCCGATTTGAATGCGGTCTGTGAAGCGAAATGGATGGCCTCAGGTAATCGGATCTCTATTGGGATCCAATACGTTTACCCCTTCGGCGTCCATCATGGATTCGAATTCATCAAGAGTCTCGCGCTTGATGAAATCGGCCTCGCTCTTGTGGATGGGGAGCAGCCACAAGAATCGCGCGCCACCTGCTTCTTTCGGGGACCATTCGAGTTCAGGTCCATAGGGGTACGGAAGGCACGCCAAAAGGTGATCCATGCGCGAATCCGGCATCCAAGGTCGGCCAATATTAACGACCGATCCAACGTTCAGTTGATGGGCCTCGAATGAGTGATAGTGACTCACCATTGCCAGCGTTTCCGAGTGTATTTCTGACTTTACGGGCGACATCATGAAGAATTCAATTCTGCCGAGTTTGGGTCCGCGTACAGAGGACCCGACTGTCACGTAGACCCAGGCCTCGCCAGCGTGCTGGGGGTAGATCTGATAGGTGGCGAAGTGCGGAACGCGATCCAGGATCGGTCCACGAACCCAGGAGGCAGATTCCACGATATGACCATCCCAGAACCTGCGGACATGTCGCTCCAGGGCCGACAATCTTCCGCTGTCTTCGGTCATAGTCTCAAATTCCTTTTTATTGCCTTGGAGACCTTCGCCATTTCGGCCCCTTGTGATCGCTGGCAAGGCCAACATGCAGCCCCATTGATGCCATCGTTTCTCGCGTATGCTCTTCGTTCTGCGTTCGTCATTTCTGACCCACCGCCGCGATAGTAGTGGAGAACGAGTGGCGGGTCATGCTCAGGAACAGGGGAATGAGCAGTTCCTGATGCCATCGTGGCGCCGCACTCCGGGCACGGCTGGCCCTCAGCTGCCGCTCGTGCCGCACGGCCACCGGGGCCATCTGTCTGGGAGCCGCCGTAGTGTGTAGCGCGATTGTACGGAACTGTGGCTGTGACCGGGTTTTCTAGGTCACTCACAACCCCGCTGGAATCAACTTCGAACCGGGCGCCACGGCAATTGTGAACCAGGAGCGGTGTGGCCTCCGCCAGCACATAGTACGTGTGAAGATCGCCGACCGTGAGGTTGTGCACCGTAGCCTGAGCTGTCCGGCGTTCGACCGCAGCGATCTGAACGAACGTGCCGGATCCAGTGCGCAGCCAGTCACCCGGTGCCAGATCGGTGGCGTCAATCCACTCCTTCAGCTCCGGTACCCAGAAGGGGTGGCCGTCCGTCGCGGTGACGGTCGCCGTGGCCGAGCCCCCGGACCCGTCGGTGTCGATGGTGACCTCGACGAGGTTCTTCTGGCCCTCGCCTCGGATCTCCGAGACGACCGTCTCGACTGCCGTCTCACCAGTCTCGGGATCCGTGGCAAGGACCTTGTCGCCGTTCTTGACTTCTTCGATCGGTTTGGTCGTGCCGTCCGCCATCAGGACGAGCGTGCCTGGGGTGAAGCTGTTGTCGTCGCAGCTCTGGCCGGATTCGTTGCTGCTGGAGGCGGAGCGTCGGCTCTTGCTGGGGGTGTCTTCCTTGGAGCTGGCCCTTGCCCTGTTGGTTGGTTTTTCCGCCTTCTTGGCTTGGACCTTCTTTTCCTTCTGGACGGGATTGCCTGTTTTCTGGGCCGATTTCTTATCGGCTCTCAGCTTTGCCTGTTCTGCCTTCTTTTTCGCGATCTGGGCAGCCTTCTTTGCTGCGGCCTTCTTGGCCTCTGCTGCCTTTCGTGCCGCTTCTTGGGCCCGCTTCGCCGCTTCGATTACCCTCCGGGCTTCTTCTTGGGCTTTATGGAAGGCTGAAGTGGCCTTTCTGGCCTTGCCGATCGTCGACCAGATCGTCTTGACCAGTTTGTACGCCTTCTTCAGCGGAAGAAGGTCGAAGATCACATTGAAGCAACCGCTGAAACTAGCCCGAGTGAAGCAGCCGACCGCGTCGCTAATGTTGAAGAGATCTTGGAAGGACTGCCAAAGAACATTCCAGATGACGTCGTACAGTGTGACGCTCATCTGCGCCCTGGCCCAGGCCAGTTCATCCTGAGACGGGCCCCCGTAGGCGTCGCCGCCGTACCCACTCATCGAGCCGCCGGCGCTACTGCCGACGTCCGCGGACTTCAGTCCGCTCGGGTCAGCGAAGGTGACCGGGTTGTTCTCGCTGTAGGTGTAGGCATTGATCTGGACGGGGTCGCCGAGGTCCAGCAGCGGGTCGGCGGAGATGAAGCGGCCGGTGGCCGGTTCGTACTCACGGGCGCCCAAGTGGACCAGGCCGGTTGACGCGTCGTCGTCGCCGCCGATGTAGCCCTTGTGGGAGCGCCAGTCGGGGTTCTCCGAGCGGCTGACGCCGAAGGGGTCCTTCTTGGCGAACCTGACCGGGCTTCCGCCGCCCAGGCCGACATCGATATGGGCCGTGCCCTGATGGTCGGAGATCTGTGCCGAGAGTTCGCTCGAACCGTTCCCGCGAATATGGCGCATGACGGTCGGCGCCCCGGGCTGGGCGTAGTAGCGCTCGGTGTGGGAGTGCTGGCCGTTGCTGGTGGCGACGGTGGTGTCGCCGAGGAAGAGTGTGGATTCGCCCTCGGTGATGGCCATGAGCCGTTCGCCACCGGGGCCGTAGATGTATCGGGTTTCGTCGGCCGGCTTCCACGACTGCGTCGGAACCGCTGCGGGCGTGTTGTCGCAGGTTCCCAGCACTAGATCGGTGCCGGCAGTGGTGTTGGGCGCGGTCAGGCATCTGCCGGAGGTGACGTGTTTGAGCTTCTCACCGTCGGCGACAACGGTCCATTGTTGGGCGGTGGTGCCGTTGCAATCGGCGATGACCACCGCGGTGCCGTTGGCCGTGCCGCCGCCCGCGGGCACCGCGCACTTGCCCGCCACCTTCAGCGCGCCCACGGTCGGGTCGGCCACGGTCGCGTCGATACGGAACTTCTGCGCGGGGCTGCCGTTGCAGGTGAACTGCTGGATCGGTGTTCCGGCGACTGTCAGGCTGCCGGAGAGATCGAGGCAGCCCTTGTTCCGGTTGACCCAGGCACCGGAGCCCTCTCCGAATCCGGTGACCTTCTCCGGCTTGCCGTCCCAGGTCCAGGTCAGGGTCTGGCCGACGCCGCCGTCCGTACGGGCGGTCATATTGCCCGACTGGTCGTAGGTGCGGACGGAGGGTTTGGTGATCTGCGCGCCCGCCTCGTTCTTGAAGACGGTGGAGGTGGCGGTGAGGGTGTGGGGCTGGGTGCCGTCGGCCTTGCCGTAGGTGTAGGTGGTGGCGGCGTCCTTGGTGGCATCACCCGCCGGGTCGTGCTTCACCAGCTTGGTCCGCTGGCCCAGCTCGTCGTAGCTGTACGACTGCCAGTAGCCCGCGTTCGCGGCGGTGACGTTCTTCGTCCCGTCCGGGTACTCCGGCGCGGCGCCCTGCTTGCCGGGTGCCTGACAGGTGTTGGGCGCGGTCCATGCCTGAGTGAGCTGGCCGATGGGGTCGTAGGTGAAGCACTGCCGGTCGGTCACCGCGTTCCAGCGGTCCGCGACGGAGGTGACATTGCCCGCCTGGTCGTACTCGTAGGAGCGGGCGTTGACCCGGGTCCCGGTCACCGTGCTGGTGTCGCTCGTCGATTCGCGGTCGACGATGTTCTGCTCCAGCGCGCCGGTGCTCTCGTTGAAGATATTGGTGGTCCACACCCGGTTCGGGAGGCTTCCGCTGACGGTGCGCACGACCTGGCCGTAGACGCTGTACTCGGCGTCGGTGGTGTACCACTCCTTGCCGGACGTGGAGACCGGAAGCCCTTCCGTGTTGAAGCGGGTGATGATCTTCTCCGCCGCCAGCCCACCGGCTTCGGGAAGTCCGGTCTCCCTGAGCTGCCCGTACCTGGTGTACCCGAAGGTGTACGCGTAGCTCGGCTTGAGTCCGTGGGCGGTCGCGACGGAGGGCGGCAGCGTGAGCTTGGTACCGGTCGGCTGGTAGTCGGCGTTGTAGCCGGTGACCTCACTGGTGTAGGGGAGGTTGTCGGTGTAGCGGGTGGAGCTGGCCTGTAGGCCGACGGCGCCGGCGACCGTGTCGTAGGTGCTGGTCTCCAGCAGGCCGCCCGTGCTGTTGTTGAGCCGCTGCTCGATCGGGCGGGACAGCTCGTCGTACTTCATCCAGACCTTGACGCCCCGGGCGTCGGTGGTGAGGACGGGACGGTCGGCGATGTCGTACTCGGTGGTGCTGGTACCCGTGTCCGGGTCCGTGGCTGACTTCAACCGGCCCCGTACGTCGTAAGCCCACGACCAGACGTTGCCCTTGGGGTCCTTAGCCGACGTCATGTCACCGCGCGCGTCGTAGCTGAACGCGGTCGAGCGGAACGCGGTTCGGGCGGGATCGGTGAAGGTGTCCACGCGGACAGTGCGGCCGAGTGCGTCGCTGTAGGAGCGCTGGGAGGCCGCGCCGGTGGGCTCGATCGCCACCGAGTAGTCGTAGCCGAACTCCGACCGCGAAGCCTTCTCCGGCTTCTCCGCTCCAGCCTCGTACGGTGTCTCCTGAAGTACCCGCCCCAGGCCGTCGTACTTGTACAGGGTGGCGTTGGGAATCTTGGTGTCGGAGGCGTCGGTCGGCTCGTACATCACCCGCTGGGGATCACCGGCGGCGTAGTAGCCGTTGTTGGTCCGGGTGATCGTCCCGTTCGGGCCGTAGAGGATATCGGTGATCAGCCGCCCCTTGCCGACAGCGGGTTCCTGCCGCTGCCGCTCTCGGCCCAGCCCGTCGTAGAACACATACGAGTCGATGTATTCGGAGCCCTCCGTGAGGGCCTGGGACTGCACGGAGAGAGGCTCTCCGGCCACCGCGTGGTAATGGAAGATCCCCGCCGGCCGGTCCGCCGAGTCCGTCGGGCCCCATGCCTTGACGGTGCGGCCGAGCCCGTCGTACTCGAAGGTCGTGCTCCGGCCGTTGGGATCGGTCTGCTTCACCGCGTTGCCGCGACCGGGCTCCAGCAGGCTGGTGGAGGTGTGCTGTTTGGCGTTGGTGGTCTTGACCGAGAAGAGCTGTCCGGTCGCGGGGGTGTATTCGGTCGTGGTGGTGTTGCCCGCCGCGTCCGTCGCGCTGACGGGACGCGCCTGCGCGTCGTAGCTGACCTCGGAGTCCTTGTCCCAGGTCCCGCCGTCCTTGCTGACCGTCCAGGTGGTGGTGGCCCGGCCGAGGGAGGGAGCGGCGCCGAACGCGAGCTTGTCGTACGTGATACGGGAGCCGGACATCCAGGTGGAGGCGGCTGGTTCGACGCCTGCGGCCGGGCAGAGTCCAGCAGTGGTCAGGGCCTGCTTGGAGAGGCCGATCATATGCTTGGCGGAGTTGTGGACGTACTCCATCCGTGTGCACGTCTCGTCGCCGGTCCGGCCGGTATCGCCTTGTGACTCCACGCTGATCGGCAGGTCGTAGACACCGTCGTACTGGGTGGACGTGCGCACGGTTCGCCAGGTGCGATCGTCGTCGTCGGTGTGCGGATTGCTGTCCACACGGGTGCCGGAGGCCAGCGACACGCTGACGCTGTAGCTCTCCATGACGCGATATGCCTTGAGGTCCGGGATGCCGTCGCCTCGGGCCCGGGTCGCCAGGACCTTGTGCCAGGGGTAGTCGACGTCTCGGTTGAGCACCGTTCCGCCGACCTTGGTGTACATCATGCTCTCGGCGACCCGGCCCTGGTAGGGCAGGAGGTCGCGGGCGATGTCGTAGCCCTGGCTGTCCTTGACCGTGATGGTGCGGACGGGGCTGCCGGCCCCCGGGAGCGGATCGCCGTCCATGCCCCGGAAATAGCGGGTCTCCGTCATGGACCGCTCGCTGCCGGTAAACGGATGGGCCGAGTCGGCGCCACTGATGGTGCGGACGATCTCGTAGCCGCGCCACTGGTCGTAGGTTCGGGTCTTCTTCTTCGAGAACTCGGTCTGATTGAGGGCCCAGCCGGCGCCCTTGCGCTTGGCCGCGCTGCTCTCGTCGTACTCGAACGTCGTCGATGTCGGCTCGACGCCGCGAACGTTCGGCAGCTCCTCGACCTTGGCGAGGACGTACTTGTTGAACCAGCTGATCGTCTCGTCGGCTTTGTCCGGGTCGGGGTGCCAGTACGCCGGGAAGCAGAGTCCGGTGTTGTCATGGGTGGCGGGGAAGTTCTCACCGCTCTGGCAGGCCCCGGTCGGAGTGTTGTAGGTGACGACGGTCTCGCCGCCGTATTCGTTGACGACCCGGCTGATGCGGAGTCGGTCGAATACGGGGTTGGTATCCTTGCTGCCCGCGTTCGGACCCGATTGGATGACCTGTTTTACTCGGTTGGGCATCGACTGGGTGTTGGCGATGAAACTGACCGCGGGGAGTCGTACGCCTTCGGTGTCATTGACGCCGTAGCCAGTACGGGTGATGGAGTTCAGCCAGAGCGCCGTGCCCTCGTCGGTCTTCTCGTGCGGCAGTGACTGGACCAGCTTCCAGTTGTCCACCTTGGAGAGGGCCGTGGAGCCCTGGACGCGCTGGGCGTACGTGGTGACTGCGGCGAGGCGCTTGCGGGACCAGAAACTGGGTATCGGTACGAAGCACTCCTTGCCTCTGGCGCCGGAGCAGAACAGATCGGCCGGAGTGTCGTACCAGATGCGATTCTTCGCCCAGTCACCAGAGGTGAAGTTGGTATCGGAACACTGCGTGGCGCCCTCGATGTAGCACCGTTCGTCGACGGAGAACTCGACGCGGGCGACGGGGGCCGCCGTGTAGATGGTGTCGTCACGCTGGCCGTAGTCGATCCGGGTCAGATAGCCACCGCGGTCGTAGCTGACCGGTGTTTTGAACTTGAGATTCCGCGAGTAGTGGTTGACTTCCTTCTGCCACCACAGGGACATGGCGTTGCCGTGGACATCCACGACGTAGTCGAGATTCCAGCGCCATGCCTGATAGCAGAAGGAGTTGGCGTAGGTCGCGTTGTAGCAGGGCTCCCCCGGCTGGTTCCCGGAGACCGGGACGGTGAGGACCGAGTCGGTGGTCTCCTTGCCCGCCGAGTGGCCCGGTAACTTGTGGCGGCCGAACCAGTACTGGGTGCCGTCCCGCGTGGTGACTTTCCAGTACTCGGGGCTTTCGGTGCGGTTCTCATCGTCGTTCTGGGTACCGGGCCGCTTGACCAGCTCGACCTTGGAGCCGTCGCCGTTGGCGGTCACCCACTTGTCCGAGTGGGGTGTGGCCTTGTCGGAGTCGTCCAGCACCAGCTCCGTCGTCGCCCCGCCCAGGGTCAGGACTGCGTTGTACGAGCCCCAGCACAGGTCGGATCTCTTCAGGTTGGCGTTGTTGCCGCCGGTTCGGTCGTCCCGGCAGGACTTGTAGGTCCGGGTGATGGAGCCGGGGTTGTAGTCCCAGCCGTCACCGATCCACGACGGCTGGTTGTTCGTGGCGGAGGTGGCGCCGTCCACGGCCTGGGAGTTGTAGCTGAAGCCCAGTGAGGGTACGGGGCCGCCCTGTACCGCGGGGGCCTGCATCGCGTAGCTGTAGGTGAACGCTCCCGCGCCGTTACCCGCGGACCACGAGCCGGCGCTGGGGATCGGGGTCGCCGCGAAGTCGCCCTTCGCGCCGCTGCCGCTGGATGTGGCGACCAGGACCGAGGAGCCGGCCGAGGCGGCGGCCATGGCGGTCATCGGCGCCGCCGCGGTCCTGGCGTTCATCGCGCGGGCCGCCGGGACCGGCGGGGTGACCGGATCGGTCAGGGACGCGACATTGATGGTCGCCTCGATCTGGCGCTCGCCGTCGATGACATTGTCGCCGGCGGCATCACCGGTCTTGGGCTTGACGACGTTCCGGGTGTCGACCTCGACCGGTTCCGAGCAGGCGTCGACTTCGGGAGTCGTGAGGAAGCAGCTCGGGAACTGGAGAATGTTCAGGCGGTCGGCCCAGTTCGCCCCGTACAGCTCGGCGAAGTCGGTGTAGTCCAGCGCCACCACCGCATTGCCCGTCGCGGTCGACGGTGGGGTGACGGTGAAGGCGAAGCCCTCGATGTTCCGCGCCTCGGTCTGGGCCTGGTCGGTCAGCGCGACCTGCCAGCTGCCTTCCAGTGCGGCGGCCTCGGCGGGCGTCGCGCCCTGAGGGGCGCCGACTTCGAGGGGAGTGGTGCCGATGGGCACGGTCTGCCCCGGTGTCAGAGCCGTGAGAGTCCGGGCGGCGGGGGGCACCGATACCGGGACCGCCGTCTTCTTCGGTTCGTATTCCGGCTCTGTCGGAATCTCGGCAGTGGTCAGCCGGTCGAGGTTTCCGCCGTCCACCCCGGGTACCGGCGTGGTGTCCGGAATGTCGACCAGTTGCACTCCGGCCCGGTCGACGGGGGGAGGCAGGGCGCTCGCCCCCGGCACCAGACTCGCGGTCAGGGCCAGGGAGACCAGCGTGATGACGCCGGCGCGTAGCCGCCATCGGCGGCTTCTTTCAGCTCTGGTGCCCGGGAGTCTCCCCCGGCCACTCCACGACAGTGATGTCCCCACGACGGCCGTAGCCCTCCCCCAACGTCTGAATTCCGTTTTCGGGCGCGGGGAAAAGGTCAGACCCCACACCTGACATGTCTGCGGTCGCCGCATCCTGGGGGAATTCGCGCAGTCTCGTCAATGACGCGTTCTCGTTCAGTGTGAGAAGGGTCATGGAATGTCGCGTGTAGAGAGAGAAGCGAAAGGGAACGTCCGAAGAATCGGATAAAAGACCCTTGCTCGGGTGAATTGAAACCCAATGCGCTTAAGTCGGGTATATGGGGTAAAGTTCAGGCTGATTCGTGTCATGGGTGAGCGGTTGATCCCGGACTTCGGCATTTGACTCGCAAGGCGTCGCGGGATGCTGCCCCGATGGGAACGACCGGCCTGTCCTTAAGTGTTCCCCGATGTGTCTGAAAATTTTGTGAGGACATCACCGCGTGATAGTCGCGGGCTGTACACAACTTTGTTTCACCGGGGCATGCTGGCTGGCGCTCTCTCTCGGCGGAGCTTGCAGCTGTCCTGGCCGAATGGGGGAGAAATGGAGGGTGACATGGCGCTCCGCCCCGCTCGGCTGTGTCCGTCGCGGGAAGGCCGCCGTTCAGGGGAGGGGATTCCAGAATCGTGGAACGTCCACGTCTCATCCGGGGACTGCCCCGAAGAGCCACGGCGGGGGTCGCGGCCATGCTGGCGGCGGCCCTGGCCGCCACGCTGCTGATATCCGATAGCGAGACGGAATCGGCGACACCAGAGGCGAAGGCACCCGCGCAGGCTGACCGCGCCCGTGCGGGTGAGAAACCGCTGGACGAGAAGGCGGCCCAGGCGGAGGCGCTGCGCACCGGGAAGCCGGTGGAGGTGCTCGCCCTGCGGGACGAGACCTCGACCACGCTCGCCCTGCCGAACGGGAAGTTCCGGCTCTCGGCCCACTCGGCGCCGATCCGGGCCCGGGTCGACGGCGAGTGGAAGTCCGTCGACACCACCCTGGAGCGCACCGAGCGCGGCTGGCGCCCCAAGGCCACCGTCAACCCGGTCGTCTTCCACTCGGGCAAGGGGAAGGGCGAGGGTCAGCGCAGTAGCCGGGGTTATGCCCGGCTGCCCCTGACCAGCCCCGCCCGCCCGGTCGGCCAGGTGAAGTACACCGATCTGGCCACCTTCACAGCCGAGGGCAAGGAACTCACCGTCGGCTGGCCCGGCCCGCTGCCGGAGCCCGAGATCGACGGCGCCGCGGCGCTCTACCGGAACGTCCTCAAGGACGTCGATCTGCTGCTGACCGCCCGGGACACCGGCTTCACCCACGTCCTGATCGTGCACACAGCCGAGGCGGCGGCCGACCCGGCGCTGGCGAAGATCTCGTACCGACTCTCCTCGCCCGAACTGACCTTCTCCCTCGACGACACCAATGACGTCCTCACCGTCCGGGACGGCGCTGGCGCCGAGGTCGGCGGCTCCCCGAGCCCCTTCATGTGGGACTCCAGCGGCAAGCCCGCCGTCACCCAGGGCGAACCCCCGCTCGACAAGAGCGCGAAGACCGAGGGCACCTTCGGGCTGACCGGGCTGCTCGGCCCGCAGATAGGCACTCGCCAGGCCCCGGCCGACGCGACCCTCACCGGTGGCGGAACCACCTCGGCGGTGCTTTCCATCGCCCCTGACCGGAAATTGCTGTCCGGTGAGGGCACGGTCTATCCGGTCTTCATCGATCCGCCGCTTTACGGCAAGACAGCGGCTTGGACCACGGCCTACCAGACGTATCCGACCACCAGCTTCTGGGACGGCGCGAACTTCAACTCCGGTACGACCGAGGGGCGTGTGGGTTTCGAGACCACCACCAGAGGGCTCTCCCGCTCCTTCTACCGGCTGACGTGGAAGAGCAGTATCAAGGGGGCTCGGATCGCCCGGGCCACCTTCACCTTCCGGGAGACCTACTCCTGGTCGTGCAACCCGGCCGAGATGGATCTGCTGCACACCAGCGACATCTCCTCCGCCACCACATGGGCGAACCAGCCGGACACCCTGTCGCTCATCGGTAGGAAGTCCTTCGCGCACGGTTGGAACTCGTCCTGCCCCGACGCCAACGTCACCTACGACGGCAGAGCTGTGGCGCAGAGTGTGGCGGCCAACGCCGGCGGCACCCGAGTCGTCATCGGCATGCAGGCCACCGACGAACGCCCGCCCAGTTCCTGGAAGAAGTTCGCCGCTGAAGGGCAGTCGGCGCCCCGGCTCGACATGGAGTACACCCGGCCGCCCAAGGAACCCACCGGGCTCACGGCCGATGGGAGGGCCTGCGGACGGGGGCCGTTGTATCCGACCTATGGCCAGGGGAACCTGACCTTTGCGGCGGCCAGTTCCGACCCTGACGGCGATCTGAGCGCGCTGCACTTTCAGCTCTGGCAGTCCGGCAGCACTGTCAAGATCATCGATAGTCATCGCACCACGACCACGGGGGGCCGGGCCGATGTCACCGTCGACAAGTCCAAGTTGGCCAACGGCAAGACCTACTTCTGGCATGTGCGCGCGGTAGACGCGGCCGGCGTCTTCTCCACCTACGGCCCGCCGGGCAGCTCCCCCTGCGGATTCAACTACGACGATCTCGCCCCCGGCGCCCCGGATGTCTCGTCCGTCGACTTCCCGGAGGACGATGGGAGCGGCACCAAGTGGAGTCCCCGGCCCTTTGGAACGAAGGGCAAGTTCATCCTGACGCCGGCCCCCGGCAGCGGAAGGTTCTCGAAGTACTACTGGTCTTTCAATCGCGAGGCTTACGTTCCCGAGCGCAGCGTCTCGGTAATCGTGGGCTCCGTGGGTATCGAACTCGAGCCACCAAACGCCGGGCCCAACATTCTCTATGTGAAGACCGCGGATGCTGCAGGCAACATGTCGGTCACACCGACCAAATATCTGCACTATGTGACGCCACGCGAAAAATCCGATACGGCGGGCGATGTGACCGGGGACGGCAGCGCCGATCTCTACGCCATTGACAGTACCGGAGACCTGCGGCTCTATCCGTCCGAGCGTTCGGGCAGTGTGCATGCCTCCATCGCGGCGGCACACGACGACGGCGTGCTGATCGATACGGACGAGAACGAGGATGGCAAGCCCGACTACGGCTACCACTGGGTTGATGCCAACGGAGCCAACCCGGCACTGATCACCCATAACGGCGACTTCGTCGGCGGTGACGGCATCCAGGACCTGGTCGCCCGGATGCCCGACGGCAGACTCTATGTCTACCGGGGCGACGGCTACGGCAGCGTCGACATCACCAAGCGGGTCGAGGTGCATATGCCTGCGGGTGCCCCGGCTCCCTCGGCGATCACCCAGATTCTGGCGGTCGGCGATATCACCAACGACAAACACCCCGAGGTCTTCGCTACCGTCGGCGACGCGCTGTGGGTTTTCATGGGCTATACGGGCGTCGCGTTCGACTCCGCGATCCAGCTCAGCGCCTCGGCCTGGACCAGCCGTGACCTCGTCAGCGTCGGCGACTTCAACCGCGACGGCAGCGCCGACATGGTGTACCGGTCCTACGCCTCCGGAACTCCTGGCTGGCTGCTCATCCGCCACGGCAAGCCGGCCGCCGCGGGGGGTACTGATGTCAACTCCCTGGCCAGCGCGGCCAACTCGCTGCACGGCAGTGATGCCCAATACGGCTTCGGCTGGACCGCTGCCGCCATTCCGCAGATGACGGGTACGCCGGATGTCAACAACGACAACATTCCCGATATTTGGGCGGTGATGAGCGATGGCAATCTTCGCTTCTACGCGGGCACGGCCGCGGACAACGGCCCCTTCACCGTGATCGGGGGCGGTTGGGCCGGAGTGAGAAGGATCGGCTGATCCCTGGTCGACAACCGCAGGACGAACCTCCGGCCCCCCGCGCCCACCGGCGCGGGGGGCCGGACCCTTCCCCGGGCGGCCCGGAGCGGTCCCCGTCTCAGGCCAGGCTCGCGCAGACCGGTGACTCCGTCCGCCAGAACCGGTAGAAGTCATAGCCGCACGCCGTCTCCAGGTCGCCCACTCCCAGCCCCCGCAGGACCGCGTCGACCAGGTCGAAGAAGGCGCGGTTCACCTCGGGCACGAAGAACAGCAGGGCGAAGACGAGCAGCAGCCCGTACGGCGCGACGGGGGCGACCCGGCGGCGGGCCGCGGCCGAGAGCCAGGGCTCGATCACCCCGTACCCGTCCAGGCCCGGAACCGGCAGGAAGTTCAGAATCGCCGCTGTGACCTGAAGCAACGCCAGAAACCCGAGGGCGAACCGGAACAGCACCGGCACCCCGTCGAGGCCGCCGAGCCAGAACGGGGCCGTACACACCACGGCGAAGAGCGCGTTCGTCAGCGGGCCCGCGGCCGAGATCAGACTGTGCCGCCAGCGGCCCCGGATCCGGCCCCGCTCGATGAAGACCGCACCGCCCGGCAGGCCGATCCCGCCCAGGACGACGAAGAGCACCGGCAGGATCACACTGGTCAGCGCATGGGTATAGGCCAGCGGATTCAGGGTGAGATAGCCCCGGTCCACCACCGAAGCGTCACCGCTGTGCAGCGCCGTACGGGCATGCGCGTACTCGTGGAGGCAGAGGGAGACCACCCAGGCCGCCGTCACGAAGACGAAGACCGCGAACCCGGCGACCGGCAGCGCGTCCGCCCAGACCGCCCAGCCCGCGACCGCGCCGACCGCGACGATACCGAGGAAGACCGGGCTGATCCGGCGGGACGGGGCGGACGGACTGCTCATGGCACGGCTCCGATTCCATGACGATCGCGTGACGGGGTGGTGACCGAACGTACTCGCCCGACGCGAGGGCAACGACCGGGCGACGCCCCGGGTTCCGGAGCCCGGCGCCGTCACCGGGGGCGTACGGGGAGAATGGCCGGGTGCGCTACTCCGTACTCGGCACCACCCAGGCCCACCGCGACGACGGTACGCCCGTACCGCTCGGCGGCGTCCGGCTGCGCGCGCTGCTCGGCGCGCTCGCCCTCCGCGCCGGGCGGACCGTGCCCGTCGGGGCGCTGGTCACCGAGGTCTGGGCCGGGGAACCGCCCGCCGATCCGACCGGCGCGCTCCAGGCGCTCGTGGGCAGGCTGCGGCGGACGATCGGCGCGGGGGCCGTCGTATCGGCGGCCGACGGCGGTGGTTACCGGCTGGTCGCCGACCCCGACGACATCGATCTGCACCGTTTCACCCGGCTCACCGGCGAGGGCGCCCGCGCGCTCGCCGACGGCGACCCGGCGAAGGCCGGGATCGTACTTGAAGAGGCCCTGGCGCTCTGGCGGGGCCCGGCGCTGGCCGACCTCCCCGACGCAGGGGCCGAGGCCACCCGTGCGGACATCCGCCGCCGGACCGCCGTCCGGGACCGGCTCGCCGCCCTGGTCGCCCTCGGCCGGGCCGAGGAGTCCCTGCCCGAACTGGTTGCCGCGGGCGCCGGGGCGCCGCTGGACGAGCCGTTGCGCGCCCTCCACGTCCGGGCGCTGCGGGCGGCCGGACGGCCCGCCGAGGCGCTGGCCGCGTACGAGGAGTTCCGCGTCCGGCTCGCCGACCGGCTCGGCACCGAACCGGGGCCCGAACTGCGCGGTCTCTACGAGGAACTGCTCGACCCCGGGCGGGCGCCGGACACCGGTGCCGGACCCGACCGTACGACGGCCACCGCCGACGGGGCCGACCCCGGCCGTGCCGCCCGACGGGAACCGGCCGGGGGTTCCGCCGTCCCGCCGCCCGGGAATCTGCGGGCCCGGCTCACCTCGTTCGTGGGCCGGGAGGACGATATCGACGCCCTCCGCGCCGATCTGCGCGGCTCCCGTCTCGTCACCCTGATCGGGCCCGGCGGCGCGGGCAAGACCCGGCTCTCCCAGGAGGCGGGCGCCCGGACGGCGGAGGCGTACCCCGACGGGGTGTGGCTGGTCGAACTCGCCCCCGTGGACGACCCCCGGAACGTGCCCGAGGCCGTCCTCTCCGCCCTCGGCGCCCAGCGGACCGTACTGCGCGGCGCCGGGGCCGAGGAGATGCGGGCCGCCGAACTCACCTCCGACGACCCCCTGTCGCGCCTGGTGGAGTTTCTGCGTCGGCGGCGGTTGTTGTTGGTTCTGGACAATTGTGAGCATGTGGTGGGTGCGGCGGCGGTGGTGGTGGAGCGGGT
>NZ_JBFADP010000097.1:0-17573 GCF_040641415.1 Streptomyces sp. NPDC020875
ATGTGACCGTTGCTCCAGCGGTATGCGGGCGCACTTGTGCAGCGTCGGGAGGGTCGGTGGCCTCCGGGCTCACCTCCTCACGGACGGCGGAAGTGGGGGCCTTCTGTGGGAGACCCGGTCTTTTCCGCCGTCCGTTGCGGGGGCGACCCTGCACCCCCCGACCACGCCGACCGGACTTGTCCCCTGGGGCCGGAGCCCGTCCCGGGGGAGGGATGGGTGCCACCTGGTGCTGGTGGTCCACCCGCGCCCCGGTGGCGGGTTGCTCGCGCAGTTCCCCGCGCCCCTGGTCGCCCCCCGTTGCCGCCCTCGGAAAGGTCCCCGCCCCTCATCCCGGGGCCGGGACCCATTGGGAAGTACCCAGCCCTTTCTCCCAGGGCCGGGACGCATTTCAGGTCCGGTGCGGGGGAGAGTATTTAGGGGCGCGGGGAACTGCGCGACCAGCCACAGCCGGGCCGCAGGTGAAACACCTCCGGAGGAAGCACTACCCATCCCGCCCGGAGGGCGCCCCCTTCCCAAGGGCGATGAGGAGGGCAACCAGGGGCGCGGGGAACTGCGCGACCAGCCACCCACGGTCCGCAGACCGCGAACAACATCAGGGCGCCGGGCGCGGCCCGGGGTTGTGGGCCTCAGCCGGAGGGCCAAGGCGCTGGGGCCCCCCATTGCCGAAGGCATAGGGGGCGGAACTGCGCGACCAGCCCCCGACGGCCCGCAGTCGAAACACCTCCGGAAGAAGCACTACCCATCCCGCCCGGAGGGCGCCCCCCCTTCCGAAGGGCGATGGGGAGGGCAACCAGGGGCGCGGGGAACTGCGCGACCAGCCCCCGACGGCGCGCGGTCGAAATATCTCCGGAGGCAGCACTACCTAACTCGCCCGGAGGGCGCTCCCCTCCCGAGGACGGTCGGGAAAGCAACCAGGTGGCGCTGGGGGTCCCCCCCACTGCCGAAGGCACAGGCGGCGGAACTGAGCGAACAGCCACAGGCGGGCCCACCAGGAGGGCCAACAAACCGCGGCCCCCCGACGCGGCGGCGCCCCGCCAGGGGAAGCGCGCCTCGGCGCACCCCCACCCCCCAGCGGGAGGCGATATCGTGGCGCACGTCTCAGACGCCGACGCGTCCCCTCGGCGCGCGTCCGTCCCGGCCGGAGGGCCCCACCCCATGTCCGCCCCGTCGCCAGCCCCGTCGCCTGTTCCACCACCTGTCGCGTCGTCACGGCCCGCCCCGTTCAGGGCCGATCACCCTCGTGCGTTTCCGCGGCATGTGGTGACGGCGGTCCTCGTCGCGCACGACGGTTCGGCGTGGCTCCCGGAGACGCTGGCCGGGTTTCTGGCGCAGGAGCGCCCGGCGCAGAACGTGGTGGCCGCGGACACGGGCAGCGCCGACGAGTCGGCCCGGCTGCTCGCGGACGCGCTCGGCGCCGATCGCGTGCTTCATCTGGCGCGCCGTACGGGGTTCGGCGCGGCCGTGGACGAGGCGGCCCGTTCGGCGGGGGTGCCGACCCCCGAGGAGCTGCCGTATCTGCGGCGGCCGAGCGGCTGGGACCCGGCGACCAGGACCTGGTCCGACGCGGCGTACGACATGCCGGAGTTGCCGTACGGCGAGCCCGTTCAGTGGCTCTGGCTGCTCCATGACGACAGTGCCCCCGAGCCCGCCGCTCTCGGTGAGCTGCTGCGGGTCGTGGACGCCGACGATCAGGCGGTGATCGCGGGGCCGAAGCTCCGCGGATGGTACGACCGGGGGCAGCTCCTGGAAGTGGGTGTCTCGATCGCCCCGAGTGGTCGCCGCTGGACCGGTCTCGACCGCCGCGAGCCCGATCAGGGGCAGCACGACCAGGTGCGGGCGGTGCTGTCGGTTTCGACTGCGGGCATGCTGATCCGCCGTGATGTCTTCGACGCGCTCGGCGGGTTCGACCGCCGGTTGCCGTTGATGCGGGACGATCTCGATCTGTGCTGGCGCGCGCATGCCGCCGGGCACCGGGTGCTGATCGCCCCGGACGCGGTGCTGCGGCACGCGGAGGCGGCCAGCCGGGAGCGTCGTACGGTCGACTGCGCGGGCCGTACGGCCGCCCGCCCGTACCGGGTGGCGAAGGCGGGCGCCGTGTACACGCTCCTGGTCAACACCCGTGGCGGCGCTCTGCCGTACACCCTGCTGCGGATCACCCTGGGCACCCTGCTCCGGACGCTCGCCAATCTCGTCGGCAAGGCCCCCCGGCACGCCGTGGACGAGCTGGCGGGCCTGCTGGCCGTGATGCTTCGTCCGGTCCGGGTCCTCAAGGCCCGCCGGGAGCGCCGGGGGACGGCGGTCCGGGCCGCCGACAAGGGCGCGCTGCGGCCGTTGTTCCCGCCGCCGGGGGCGACCGTACGGGTCACCGCGGACCGGCTGCTGGGCCGTCTCCCGTCGGCCCGGCGGACGGAGACGGCCCCGGCGCCCGCGCCCGTACCGCCGCCCAAGTCCGCCGCCGACGCCGATCAGGACTCCGACGCGGAGCCCCACCCAGCGGGCCCACAGAATCCGGGCCCCCCGCCCGTCGCCGACCGTTTCCCCCGGCTGCGGAGGACCGCCCGCAGGCCGGGCCCCGCCCTGCTCGGCGTGCTGCTCCTGGTCACCCTCGTCGCCTGCCGTGACCTGTTCGGTTCCGGCGCCCTCGCGGGTGGCGCGCTGCTGCCCGCGCCGGATGATCCGGCCGGGCTGTGGAGCCGCTACGCCGACCAGTGGCACGCCGTCGGCACCGGCGGCACTCCCGCCGCCCCGCCGTACCTCGGCCTGGTCGCGGCCCTGGCGACCGTGCTGTTCGGGTCGCCCGAGGCGGCGGTGACCGTCCTGCTGACCGGTTCCGTGCCGCTGGCCGGGCTGACCGCGTATCTCGCCTCCGGCGCCCTCGTCGCCTCCCGCCCGCTGCGGGCCTGGGCGAGTGTCACGTACGCCCTGCTGCCCGCCGCCACCGGGGCGATCGCCGCCGGCCGGCTGGGCACCGCCGTACTGGCGATCCTGCTGCCGCCGCTCGCCCGCGCGGCCGTCGCCGCCCACGGCCTGGCCCGCCGGGACGGGTCGGCCACGGGCCGCCCGGCTCCGGCGAGTTGGCGCGCGGTCTGGACGTACGCCCTGCTGCTCACCGCCGCGACCGCGTTCACGCCCGTCGTCTGGCCGCTCGCCGCGGTCCTCGGGATCGCCGCCGTCGCCGTCACCGCCGCTTCCGGTGCGGGCCCCGCTGCCGCCGTCCGCTGCGCGGCGGCCCTGGTCACCCCGGTCGTTCTGCTCGCGCCCTGGTCGCTGACGCTGTTGCAGGAGCCGTCCGCCGTCCTCCGCGAAGCCGGGCTCGACACCGGGGCGACCGGCGGGGCGACCGCGTTCGGACTGCTGACCCTGGGGCCCGGCGGCCCCGGGGCCGAAGGCACCGTCGTGCTGCTGGGGCTCGTCGTGGCCGCCCTCGCCGCCCTGCTCCGCGCGGACCGCCGGTTCGCGGTCCGTACCGCCTGGACGGTCGCCCTCACCGGTTTCCTCACCGCCGCCCTCGTCAACGGCTCCTACGGGGCCGGACCCGCGACCCTCGTCCAGGGCGCCGGGCTGATCGCCGCCGCCTGTCTCGCCGCCGAACTCGGCCGTACCCGGGTCTCCGCCCGCGACTTCGGCTGGCGTCAGCCCGTCGCCGTACTCGTGGCCGCCGTCGCCGCCCTCGCCCCCGTCCGGCTCGCGGTCGGCTGGCTCGCGGACGGTGCCGACGGCCCGCTGGAGCGGCGCGACCCCGTCCAGGTCCCGGCCTACGTCGCCGAGCAGAGCACCAACCGCGACCAGCCGCGCGCCCTCGTCATCGGCGGCGGTACGTCCCCGGGAGAGATTCCGTACGCCCTGGTCCGGGGCTCCGGAGCCCGGCTCGGCGACGCCGAACTCACCCGGGCCGACGGCGGCGACCCCCGGCTCGACCGGCTCGTGTCCCGGCTCGTCGCGGGCACCGGCGCCGACCACACCGCCGAACTCGGCGGCTACGCCGTCCGATACGTCCTCGTACGCGACCGGGCACCCGAATCCATCGCCCGCGTCCTCGACACCAGCCCCGGACTGACCCGGCTCAGCCGGATCGAAGGCAGCACCCTCTGGGAAGTCGACCGCCAGGTCGCCCGGATCACCGTCATCGACGGCGCGGCCGATCCGCTGCCCGTCGCGGCCGGTCCGGTGGAGGCCCGAGCCCAGGTCCCGGCGGGCGCCGACGGCCGGGTGCTACGGCTCGCCGACCGCGCCGACGACGGCTGGCGGGCCGTCCTGAACGGCCGTCAACTGCCGAAGCGGACCGTCGACGGCTGGGCCCAGGGCTTCGAACTCCCGGCCGAGGGCGGCTTGTTGAAGGTGTCGTACGAGGAGAGCGCCCTCCACACCGCATGGCAGCGGACCCGTCCGGCCCTGCTCCTCGTCCTGATCGTGCTCGCCCTGCCCGGCCGCCGCCGCCATGTCGACGACGACCTCCCGGAAGCCGCGGCCGTACTTCCGTCTCCCGGGTCCGGCCCTACGGCCCCGGGCGCTTCCCCGGCCCCCGGCCGGTCCGGCGTCTCCGGCTTCGGCGCTACGTCACCGGGCGCCGCACCCCCGTACGGCGACATCCCCGCGATAGCGACCGCGTTCGCCCTCCCGGCCCAGGCCGGGCCCCCGGTCCCCGCGTCGAAGCCCGGGGCCATCCGCGCCGATACCGGGCCCCTCCACCCGGGGACCGTCCCCGGCCCCGGCGGTCTCCCCGAACAGGCAGACGCCCGGGGCCTGAACGGCTCCCCGCCGCCCGGCGCTCCCGTACGGCGGCCCGGGGAAGCCGAAGCCCTCCGGCGCCCCCGGCACCACGACAACGCGACCCGAGGCGAGTCCGAGTGAACCGCGCGCCCCTCTCCGTCCTCGCCGCCGTGACCGCCCTCGCGGCGATCACCGGGATCGCGGCCCTGACCGCGCCGGACGACCGGACCGACGGCGCCGGGACCCGGGCCCCCACCCGGCTCCCGGTCGAGCGGTCCAGCCTGCTCTGCCCCTCGGTGGGGCCGTCGGAAGGCGCCGGAACGACCTATACGTCCTTCACCCCGGCCGCCCGGGAACAGGCCGACGGCACCGCCGGGGACCCACCCGCAGGACGGACCGGTACCGCCGGACTCCGCCCGGCCGACGGCCCGCTCCCGGCCCCCGAGGGCAACCGGAAACGAGGCGGCGGCGAGGAGGACCGTACGGGCGGCGGCCCCGTCCCCGACGGAACCCGTACCGACGGCGGCCCGCCGCCCGCCGCACCCGTTCTCACGCTCGACACCCCCGGCACCCCCGTCTCCGCCCGCGCCACGACCGGCGGCGACGCGCCCGCCCTCGTCGGTACCGCCACCGCCGCCCTCGCGCCCGGCTGGACCACCCAGCAGACGACCCTCGTCCCCACCGGGACGGGCCGCGGCCTCCTCGGCGCCGTCTGTACCGCGCCCGGTACCGACTTCTGGTTCCCGGGCGCCTCAACGGCGAAGAACCGCCCGGACTATCTCCATCTGATCAACCCCGACGACTCCCCCGCCGTCGCCGATGTCGAGATCCACGGCCGGGACGGCCGGATCCGCGTCGACCTCCCCAACGGCGTCCCGGTTCCCCCGGGCGCCGGAATCCCCCTTCTGTTGTCGGCCCTGACCACCGAGGAACTCCCGGACGCCACAGTCCGGGTGACGACCCGCTCGGGCCGGGTCGGCGCCGTCGTCCGGACCGCCGAGGACGGTGTCGGCGCCGACTGGCTCGCCGCGTCCGCCGCCCCCTCGCCGACCGTCGTCCTCCCCGGCATCCCCGCCGACGCCACCTCCGTACGCCTCACACTCTTCGCCCCCGGCGACTCCGACGCCGAACTCCGCGCCGGACTCGCCGTCCCCGGCGGCACGTTCGGCCTCGTCGGCCGGGAGACCGTCCGGGTCGAGGCCGGGACGACGACCGTCGTGGAACTGGGCGACCTCACCCGCGGCGAGCCGGGCTCCCTCGTCCTGCGCCCCGCCAGGCCGGACCGCGCCACCCCCGTCGTGGCCGCCCTGCGGATCGTCCGGGGCACCGGAAGAAATCGCGAGACCGCCCAGATCCCGGCCACCGGCCCCGTCGGGGAACGCGCGAGCGCCGTCGACAACCGGGCCACGGGCACCACCCTCTCCCTCACCGCGCCCGACCGCGCCGCCCGGGTCAGGGTGACCGTGTCGACCGGCACCAAAGGCGGCACACCGGCCGTCCGGGAATACCGGATCGCGGCGGGCACCACCACGGCCGTCACCCCACCCGTACCGGCCGGACTGAAGGGTTCGTACGCCCTCACGGTCCGCACCCTCCCGGGCGGCGGGCCCGTCCACGCCGCCCGCACCCTGGCCCTGCCCCGGGGCGGCGTAGCCATGTTCACCGTTCAGACGCTCCCCGGCGACCGGGGCACGGTCTCGGTCCCGGCCGCCGCACGCGATCTCACCGTCCTCGACGACTGACACCCGGCGCACCCGCGAACGATCGAACGGCCACGGGACCCGGCGGACCGACCGGCACCGGGCCGGGGCGCGTAAGGGAGCCGGAACCGTGCCACGCCCCGCACGGCGGGGAGTTACGAAAGGACGGCGCGACGCCTCGCGGCCGGAGCGACGGTGCGCGGGCGGAACAAAAGGAGAAGCGGGCCGGAACGAAAAGGGGAAGCCGGGCGGACCGCCGTACAGCCGCGCGGACTACTGGGAGTCGGGGGAGCGCAGGACCCGCAGATGACCCCGGCGGGCCACCTCCATCGGGTCCGCGGTACGCCGCCCCTGGCCCTCGGCCGCCGCGCGACCCTGCGGACGCGCCGCCTCACGCACGGCGTTGGCGAGCGCCTCCAGATCGTCACCGCTCGGCCTCGCCGGTGCCGAACCGTCGGTGAGACGGACGACTTCCCAGCCGCGGGGCGCGGTCAGCCGCTCGCTGTGCTCGGCACAGAGGTCGTAGCAGTGGGGTTCGGCGTATGTGGCGAGCGGACCGAGGACCGCAGTCGAATCGGCATAGACGTACGTCAGCGTCGCGACGGCAGGGCGACCGCACGCGGTGCGCGAACATCGACGTACAGGGCTCACGAGGTTGGACGGTACCGCACTCTTGAACGGGCTGCGACGACTCTCCACCAGGTCACTCCACCGTGTCGTGATGCGAACCGGGTTTCGGGAGGCCCCGGGACACCTATTCTGACCTGCGGCGAAGCGCCGCACGGCAGAGGGGTCACCATTGGTGAACCGGTCATGACGTGACGTAAATCAGGTCATTCACGCAGGGCCGGACGATCGCCGATCGCCACACGATCGACATCAAGCGCCGCCGTAACGGTCAATACCCGACACACCGGCACTCGTCCCTTTCGGCTGCTCCATCTGCACAGCTGCCGTCCTCCGTCCTTTCCCCGTCCCGGCCCGATGACACCTCCCCCTTCACGACTTCCCGCCGCCCCCTCCCGCCCCGGTCATCACCCTCATGACGTGGAGACATCCCCGTCCACCGCCGGGGACCGGCGCCCGCGGCCTCTCCGCGCCCGGCCCTGCCGCTGCCGGGGCGCCGGGAGAGCTACCCTGCGTAAGTGATGGACAGTTCCGTACCACCGAGCTCGGGGGAGTCCCGCCCGGTGGGGACACCCGCGCGACAGGACCAGGGCCCGACCTCCGGACCGGCCGACGGGCCCACGTCCGGCCGGGCCGCCGAGACCGCTCCGGGCTCGGGCGCCCCCGGCCCCGGTTCCCCCGGAGCGGCCGCCGGATCGGGCCCCGGCCGCCGCGAGCCCGGCTCCGGCCCCGCGAACGGCCCCGGACCCCGGCACCGCGACCGCCACGGCCGGGGAATGCGCGGCCCGATCGCCCCGCCCCAGGTCCCCCTCTCCGTCAGCCGGGCCGACTCGTTCCGCGATCTGGTGCGCGACTCCGTCGAGCGGCTGGAACGACGGCTGCCGCAATTGGCCGATGTCGACTTCGTGGTGCTGGAGGTCCCCGCCCCGGGAGCCGCCGACGAACTGACCCCCGGAGTACCGCTCGGCGGCACCGTCTCCGCGACGAAGGGCAGGCCCGCGCGGGTGGTGATCTACCGCCGCCCCGTGGAGATCCGGACCAAGAACCGCGAAGAGCGCGCCCTCCTGGTGCACGAGGTCGTCGTCGAGCAAGTGGCGGAACTTCTCGGGCTGGCTCCCGAGTCGGTGGACCCGAGGTACGGCCAGGACTGACGTACCCGGATAATTTGGTCCGACCACCACACGGACCCGAGGGAAGGCTGGCCCCGTGGCTGCTGCTGATCTGTCCCGGATCGTCAAGGCGTACGACGTCCGCGGCGTAGTGCCCGACCAGTGGGACGAGGCGCTCGCCGAACTGTTCGGCGCCGCGTTCGTCCAGGTCACGTCGGCCGACGCGATCGTCGTCGGACACGACATGCGGCCCTCGTCGCCCGGCCTCTCGGGCGCTTTCGCCCGGGGCGCGGCGGCGCGCGGCGCCGATGTCACCCTGATCGGACTCTGCTCCACCGACCAGCTCTACTTCGCCTCCGGTCATCTCGGCCTCCCCGGCGCGATGTTCACCGCGTCCCACAACCCGGCCCAGTACAACGGGATCAAGATGTGCCGCGCGGGCGCCGCCCCGGTCGGCCAGGACACCGGACTGGCCGATATCCGCGCCCTGGTGGAGCGGTGGAGCGACCACGGCGCGCCCGAGCCCGCGGCGACCACCGGCGAGATCACCGAGCGGGACACGCTGGAGGAGTACGCGGCCCATCTGCTCTCCCTCGTCGACCTCTCCGCGATGCGTCCGCTGAAGGTCGTCGTGGACGCGGGCAACGGCATGGGCGGGCACACCGTCCCCACGGTCTTCTCGTCCCTGCCCGTCACCCTGGTGCCGATGTACTTCGAGCTGGACGGCACTTTCCCCAACCACGAGGCCAACCCGCTGGACCCGGCGAACATCGTCGATCTCCAGGAGCGGGTCAGGGCCGAGTCCGCCGATCTCGGACTCGCCTTCGACGGCGACGCCGACCGCTGCTTCGTCGTCGACGAGCGCGGCGAGGGCGTCTCGCCCTCGGCCATCACGGCACTGGTCGCCGCCCGGGAGCTGGCGAAGCACCCCGGTGGCACGGTCATCCACAATCTGATCACCTCCTGGTCGGTTCCCGAGGTCGTCCGCGAGCACGGCGGCGTCCCCGTCCGTACCCGGGTCGGGCACTCCTTCATCAAGCAGGAGATGGCCCGGACCGGCGCCGTCTTCGGCGGCGAGCACTCGGCGCACTACTACTTCCGCGACTTCTGGAACGCCGACACCGGCATGCTCGCGGCGCTCCACGTCCTGGCCGCCCTCGGTTCCCAGCCCGAACCGCTGTCCGAGCTGGTCGCCCAGTACGACCGCTACACCGGCTCCGGGGAGATCAACTCCACCGTCGAGGACCAGGCGGCGGCGACCGAAGCGGTCCGCTCCGCCTTCGCCTCCGTACCCGACGCCACCGTCGACACCCTCGACGGGCTGACGGTCACCACCTCCGACTGGTGGTTCAACCTCCGCCCCTCCAACACCGAACCCCTGCTGCGCCTCAATGTCGAGGCCAGGGACGCCGCCACCCTCGCGAAGATCCGCGACGAGGTCCTCGCGCTGATCCGCCGCCCCTGACTCGTTTGATACCCCTCCCGACCCCGGCGGCCTCCTGCCGCCGGGGTCTTTAGCCTGATCGAGTACACCTCTCCCGAACCGGGAACTCCGGTTCACCCCGCCCGCCGCGCCTCCTTCACGAGGCAGAGCCGCGCCGGGACCGCCCGGGCCGTCGCGCGCGGATCCCCCGGGGCTGCTTCCTGAGCGGCCGGGCCCCCCGAGCACACCTGGTACGAGCACTCCGTCCCCGGCCGTGCCGGATCACCCTCCGCCGTCGAACGGCGCGCACCGGACACCGCGGGCTCCACCCCGAAGGCGGACGGCGCTCTTCGCGGACACGACCTCCCAGCCTTCCGAGCCTCTGTGGGCCATGCCGGGACGCAGGGCGACGGACCGCGCGCACGGGGTCGTCAGGCGGCGGACGGCGGTTCCCCGGGCCGCGCCGACAACGGGCGTCAAACGGCCACCGGGCACCAGACACGAAGAAGCCCGGCGCCGGACAGGACCTCGCGCCCCGGGCCCCATGACCGAATCGCCGAATCGCCGAAGACGGAGGACGCCGAGGACGCGGAGGGCCCGGCGGCGGAACCGGGCGAACGGCCGGCCGCGGCCCTCGCCCCGCCGGGAAGAGCAGGCCGACGGGTGCGGCCGGACATCCCACCACCGGCCCCGGCCGACGGCCCACCCCCCCCAGAACGCGCCGTCGCCCTCCCCCCGGCGGTACGCTGACGTGGCCCGATCACCCGACCACCGCGTTCCCCGGACGGCCCGCCGTCACGACCGCCGACACCCCGTACGAGCACCCGCGCGGAAGCCCTCGTACGAAAGCCCCGTCGGCGCCCGTGACCCGTGACCGGACCAGGCGCCGCGGCCCTGTCGGCGCCGACAGGGCCGCCGCCAGCGCCCGCAGAACCCGAAGGGATCCCCCTCATGCCGCTCGAAGCCGGACTCCTCGACATCCTCGCCTGCCCGGCCTGTCACAGCCCGCTGGAGGACCGGTCCACGGCCGACACCCCCGAGCTGATCTGCACCGGAGACACCTGCGGCCTGGCGTACCCCGTCCGTGACGAGATCCCCGTACTCCTCGTCGACGAGGCCCGCCGCCCCGGCTGACCGCCGATGAGCCGGAGCCGCGCCGGGGGATTCCGGCGCCGCCCCGGTGACCCCGGGAATCGCGCCCGCGACCCATCCCGACCAGGGCCTCGACCGCGACGGCCCCACCCGCAACGGCGATCGGAGGCCCCCTCCCATGCTCGACGAGACACTCCTCGACGACCCGGAAGCCCTTGCCCGCGCCGACCGCAGGGGACTGTTGCGGGGCGCCGCCGAAGCGGGTGCGCGCGTCCGCACCGCCGCCCGGCACGCGGCCGAGGCCGGAATCGCCGAGCTGAGGCCCGACGGCCGCCCGCGCGCCGTCCTCGTCGCCGGAGCGGGCACCGCGGCCAACGGTGTCACCGACCTCATCAGCGCACTCGCGGGAGCGGGCGCCCCCGTCGCACGCCTTCACCCCACCGGCGTCGCCCCCGCGGCGGGCGCCCTCCGCTGGG
Source organism: Streptomyces sp. NPDC020875 (assembly GCF_040641415.1). NCBI lineage: Bacteria > Bacillati > Actinomycetota > Actinomycetes > Kitasatosporales > Streptomycetaceae > Streptomyces > Streptomyces sp. NPDC020875. Next base: position 11,138 of record NZ_JBFADP010000097.1, read on the forward strand.
CGCTCCCCGGCTGGGCGGGCTCCCTCGACCTGCTGCTCGTCATCACCATCGACGGCGGCGAACCGGGCCTCGACCTCCTCGCCGAGCAGGCGTACCGCCGCGGCTGCACCGTCGTCGCCGTCGCGCCCCGCAGCTCCCCGCTCGCCGAGGGCGTCGGCGGGCGCCACGGCCTCGTCGTCCCCATGGCCACCCCGCCGCACGAGGCGTACGAGGAAGAGACCGTGGGGGCGGGCCCCGGCGCACTATGGGCCCTCTTCACGCCCCTCCTCGCGCTCCTCGACCGCGTCGGACTCCTCGAAGCGCCCCCGGAGGCCCTGGAACTCGTCGCCGACCGGCTGGACCGGACGGCGGAACGCTGCGGTCCGGCGATCGCCACCTACAGCAACCCGGCCAAGACCCTCGCCGCCGAACTCACCGACAGCCTGCCCCTGATCTGGACCGAAGGCACCGGAGCCGCCCCGGCGGGCCGCCGCTTCGCGGCCGTACTCGCCGAACTCGCGGGCCGCCCCGCCCTCGCCGCCGAACTGCCCGAGGCCCTGCCCGCCCACGGCGTCCTGCTCGCCGGGGACTTCGCCGCGGGCGCCGACCCCGACGACTTCTTCCGCGACCGCGTCGAGGAACCGCAGGCGCTCCGCGCCCGGGTCGTCCTGCTCCGCGACCGGCCCGCCGGCGGCCTCACCGCCGCCCCCGCCGCCCGGGAACTCGCCCTCGGCCACGACACCCCGATCAGCGAGCTGGAACCCGAGGAGGGCACCGAACTGGAATCCCTCGCCGAACTCCTCGCGATCACCGAATTCGCCGCCGTCTACCTGGCGCTCGCCACCCCCGCGACCCCTTCCTGACACCCCTCGGCGATCACCGGCGAACCCCGCCCGGCGGCCCGCGCCCACCCGCCCCGCCCCGCGACCCCCGCCGGGAACGCGCCCGAATTCCCATCGGCACCCCCGGAGTGCGCCGCTCCGGACGCGCGCCGCCGCGCCGGACCGTACGATGCCCATCCCGACACCGGTTTCGTACGACCGTGCGACGTGCGACCGTTCGTCGGACCGGCCAGCACCCTCACCGCACCACCCCAGCCGAAAGAACTTCCGCCGATGGAACGCCTCACCAACACCATCCGCCCGTACGCCTGGGGCTCCACCACCGCCATCCCCGCGCTCCTCGGTATCGCCCCCACCGGCGAACCCCAGGCCGAGATGTGGCTGGGCGCCCACCCCGGCGCGCCCTCGCACCTCGCCCGGGGCCCCCTGGACGCGGTCGTCGCCGCCGACCCCGTACGGGAACTCGGCCCCGCAGTCGTCGGCCGGCACGGCCCCCAGCTGCCCTTCCTCCTCAAACTCCTGGCCGCGGGCGCCCCCCTCTCCCTCCAGGTCCACCCCGACCTCGACCAGGCACGGGCGGGCCACGCCGCCGAGGAAGCCGCAGGGATCCCCGCCGACGCCCCGAACCGGAACTACCGCGACCGCAACCACAAGCCGGAACTGATCTGCGCCCTCACCCCCTTCGACGGGCTGTGCGGCTTCCGCCCGCCCGCCGAGACCGCCGACCTCGTCGCGGGCCTGGGCGTCGACTCCCTCAAGCCGTACGCGGACCTGCTGCACGCCCAGCCCGAGGACGCCGCCCTGCGCGAGGTCCTCACCGCCGTACTGACCGCCGACCCCGCCGCCGTCGCCGAGACCGTCGCCGAGACGACCGAGGCGGCCGACCGGCTCGGCGGCCCCTACGCGCCCTACGCCGATATCGCCCACCACTACCCCGGCGACCCCGGCGTCCTCGCCGCCCTCCTCCTCAACCACGTCCGGCTCCAGCCCGGCGAGGCCCTCTACCTCGGCGCCGGCGTACCGCACGCCTATCTCAACGGCCTCGGCGTCGAGATCATGGCCAACTCCGACAACGTCCTGCGCTGCGGGCTCACCCCCAAACACGTCGACGTCCCCGAGCTGCTGCGCGTCGTCCGTTTCAACGCCACCGACGCCGCCGTCCTCCGCCCCGAGGCCGACCCCGACGGCGAGGAGGTCTACGACACCCCCGCCGCCGAGTTCCGGCTCTCCCGGCTGGTCCTGGCACCCGACGGCGCCCCCCGCGACCTCACCTCCGCCGGACCGCAGATCCTGCTCTGCACCGCGGGCCGGGTCACCGCGGGCGAACTGACACTCGGCCCCGGCGACTCCGTGTTCGTACCCGCCGGGGACAAGGCGGAGATCTCGGGCGCGGGCGACGGCGCCGGGACACTCTTCCGGGCCATAGTGCCCGCCTGACCCGATTTCCCCGCCCGCTGCTGCAACAATGGCGCCCCTCAGTGAACGGGCGGTCACCGTACGGAACCGGCGCCCGGACCCCGGCCCCGCGCCCGGCTCCGGGGCCCGGCCCGGAACCCGCCCCGGCAGCGGCACGGCGGCCCCGCCCCGGGTCCCCGGCCAGGGACCGAAGGGACACCCGGAGATGAGCGCGTCAGGCGGGACCAAGGCGATCGTGGCGGCCCTCGCCGCCAACCTCGCCATCGCCGTGGCCAAATTCGTCGCCTACGTCTTCAGCGGCTCCTCGTCCATGCTCGCCGAGAGCGTCCACTCCCTCGCCGACTCCGGCAATCAGGGACTCCTCCTCCTCGGCGGCAAACGCGCCCGCCGCGAGGCCACCCCCGAACACCCCTTCGGCTACGGCCGGGAACGCTATATCTACGCCTTCCTCGTCTCCATCGTCCTCTTCTCCGTCGGCGGGATGTTCGCCCTCTACGAGGGCTACGAGAAGATCAAGCACCCGCACCCCGTCGAAGCCTGGTACTGGCCGGTCGGCGTCCTGGTCTTCGCGATCATCGCCGAGACCATCTCCTTCCGGACCGCCATCAAGGAGTCCGACGCCGTCCGCGGCGACCACTCCTGGCGGGAGTTCGTCCGCCGCGCCAAGGCCCCCGAACTCCCCGTCGTCCTGCTCGAAGACCTCGGCGCCCTGATCGGCCTGTTCCTCGCCCTCGCCGGGGTCGGCCTCGCCCTCGCCACCGGCGACGGCGTCTGGGACGGCATCGGCACCCTCTGCATCGGCGCCCTCCTCATCCTCATCGCCCTCGTCCTCGCCGCCGAGACCAAGTCCCTCCTGCTCGGCGAATCCGCCGGAGCCGACGACGTACGGAAGATCGAGGCGGCCGTCGTCGACGGCGACAGCGTCACCCGGCTGATCCATATGCGCACCCTCCACCTCGGCCCCGAGGAACTCCTCGTCGCCGCCAAGATCGCGGTACGCCACGACAACACCGCCGACGAGGTCGCCGCGGCCATCAACGCGGCCGAGGAACGCATCCGGGCCGCCTGCCCCATCGCCCGGGTGATCTATCTGGAGCCCGATGTGTACAGCGCCTCGGCCGCCGCCACCGGCACCGATCGGACCCGCCCTCCGGCCGCGCTCTGACACCCCCGCCGACTCCGGCACCCCCCTTCCCCCGCCGCGCCGCCCCGGCCCCGCTCGGTGTCCACCCGGGCCGACAACCCCGATATCCGGCCATTCCTCCCCTCTCCCACCAGGGATGTGTCCCATTCGAAGCCCCGCGCGGGCTGGGGCCGCCGAAGGGGATCGGTGTAGATTCGTCACCAGAGTCAGACGTCGCTGCTGATGGCGGTCGGGCGGTCCCAGCGGACCGACCGAGGGAGAGAGGGCCTCCGACGACTGAACCGCGCGCGGCCGGGCATTTTTGTGTCCACCGCCGCGGAGTCAGCCGTGCCCAACCTCGACCACCCTTGAGGAGCAGTTCCGTCATGACGACCGACACCAGCCAGGACTTCAAGGTCGCCGATCTCTCCCTCGCCGAATTCGGCCGCAAGGAGATCACCCTCGCCGAGCACGAGATGCCCGGCCTGATGGCGATCCGCGCGGAGTACGCGGCCCAGCAGCCGCTGGCGGGAGCCCGGATCACCGGATCCCTCCATATGACGGTGCAGACCGCCGTCCTCATCGAGACCCTCGTCGCCCTCGGCGCCCGGGTCCGCTGGGCCTCCTGCAACATCTTCTCCACCCAGGACCACGCCGCCGCGGCCATCGCCGTCGGCCCCGACGGCACCCCCGACAACCCCCGGGGCATCCCCGTCTTCGCCTGGAAGGGCGAGACCCTGGAAGAGTACTGGTGGTGCACGGAGCAGGCCCTGACCTGGCCCGACACCGCCTCCGGCGGCCCGAACATGATCCTCGACGACGGTGGCGACGCCACCCTCCTTGTCCACAAGGGCGTCGAGTTCGAGAAGGTCGGAGAGGCCCCGGACCCGTCGACGGCGGACAGCGAGGAGTACGGCCACATCCTCACGCTGCTCAACCGCACCCTCGGCGAGAGCCCGCAGAAGTGGACCCAGCTGGCGTCCGAGATCCGCGGTGTCACCGAGGAGACCACGACCGGCGTCCACCGGCTGTACGAGATGCACCGCGACGGCACCCTCCTCTTCCCGGCGATCAACGTCAACGACGCCGTCACCAAGTCCAAGTTCGACAACAAGTACGGCTGCCGCCACTCCCTCGTCGACGGCATCAACCGCGCCACCGACGTCCTGATCGGCGGCAAGGTCGCCGTGGTCTGCGGCTACGGCGACGTCGGCAAGGGCTGCGCCGAGTCCCTGCGCGGCCAGGGCGCCCGGGTGATCATCACCGAGATCGACCCCATCTGCGCCCTCCAGGCGGCGATGGACGGCTACCAGGTCACGACCCTCGACGACGTCGTCGGAATCGCCGATATCTTCATCACCACCACCGGCAACAAGGACATCATCATGGCCACCGACATGGCCAAGATGAAGCACCAGGCCATCGTCGGGAACATCGGCCACTTCGACAACGAGATCGACATGGCCGGGCTCGCCCGGATCCCCGGCATCGTCAAGGACGAGGTCAAGCCCCAGGTCCACACCTGGACCTTCCCCGACGGCAAGAAGATCATCGTGCTGTCCGAGGGCCGCCTCCTCAACCTGGGCAACGCCACCGGTCACCCCTCCTTCGTGATGTCCAACAGCTTCGCGGACCAGACGCTGGCGCAGATCGAGCTCTTCACCAAGCCGTCCGAGTACCCGACCGACGTCTACGTCCTGCCCAAGCACCTCGACGAGAAGGTCGCCCGGCTCCACCTCGACTCGCTCGGCGTCAAGCTGACGACCCTCCGCCCGGAGCAGGCCGCGTACATCGGCGTCGAGGTCGACGGCCCCTTCAAGCCCGACCACTACCGCTACTGACGGTCCCGCCCCGGCCGCACCGAAGAGGCCGGGGCATCCCGACCGGCACGGTCAGCACACGACAGGCCCCCGCACCCCCGGTGCCGGGGGCCTGCCCGTACCCTCCCCCTGAACGGCCCCGGGACCCCGCCGGGACCCGGCCGCCGGCACCCACCACCTCACGCCCCCGGTGGGTGACGACTCCACCGCGTCTCACCGCACAAGGATCCCGAAGCCCCCATGCCCCGCGGCCGCTATTCGCTCCACGATCCGCACGACCACACCCCCCTCGGCGAGGAACACTTCCACTGCGCCACCGGACCCTCCGGCTGGCGCTACGTCGCCCAGACCACCGGACCCTCCGGCGACCACTCGGGCTCCGTCGATCTCGCCGTCGACGATCTCGGCCGCCCCATCCGGCTGGAACTCCACGCCGCGAGCTGGCGCGTCCGAGGCGCCGCCATCGACGGCGTCACCTGGGTACGTACCGATCCCACGGGCAACCACGCCACCGAAGGCTCCGCCCCCGCCCATGCCTTCACCGGCACCTCCCCTGCCTTCCTCGTCGCCACCGCGCGCCTCCTCCGGCTCACCCCCGGCTCCCCGGCGACCCGCGTCCGGCTCGTCGCCCTCACGGATCCCGTACTCGCCCCCCTCACCGTCGATCAGTCGTGGGCTCTACTGGACAGAGAAGCGCACACCACTGACAACGGCCCCCTGATCGTGGACGCGTACCAGGTCAACGCGGTGGACACCGGCGAACAGCACACCGTGCACATCGCCGGGGACGTGGTCCTCTCCGCTCCCGGCATCGAGCTGGAGGAGCTGGAGACCCCACCCTCCGTCTTCCCCTGACACCAACCCCCTCCCCACATCGCCGCCTGATGTGCGTCGAGCCGCCCTGACCTGCTAGTGTCGGGGCCTGCCCACAAAAACCATTGACTTGGTCGGCGTGGGGAGGTAGATTTGAACGGTTGCCTCGGACTAGACAAGATCGAGTGCAAACGTTAGAGTCTGACTCGCTCCTCGACGGGACGATGTTCCCGCGGGAGCCACTTCGACTTCCTTATCCGGATCACGGAGACCGATTAGCTCGGTCGAAATGCTTCTGATAAAGTCGAAATCGCCGAAAGGCAAAAAGGCTTCTCCAGTCAGTCACCTGATCGGAATCCAAGTCCGGAAACGGAATGGGAAAACGGTCTGGTAAGGTTGGAAACGCAAGACCGAAGGGAAAGCCCGGAGGGCCTGGTGAAAAG